>JAOZMN010000044.1:0-8215 GCA_029934265.1 Bacteroidales bacterium | reverse complement strand
AATGCAGACACCATAGACGGTATATTCCAACCGGCAATATATGAAGAACACAAATTATTTTCAGACAAGGATATTTTAAAACACGGGGGAAATCTAATTACAGAATCGTCGCCTTCGACTATTGGAAATTACATATATATAAGTTCCGGCTCAGGGCATTTATATCGCTATAATCTAAAAAAAAGGAAAATAGATTCGGATTTTTTTATCGGTTCCGATATTGACGGCTCACCGGTAATAGGTAATGACAGTTGTGTATATGTATCTGTTGAAAAGCAATATATATCCGGCTCAGGCGGTATTTATAAAATAAGAATACAAGATTCAGGAGATGCTGAGCCGGAATGGTATTTTCCTGTTCAAGATAATGATTTCGCAAGTTGGGAAGGCGGTGTGATAGGTTCTGTATGTATAAATCATAAATATGCAAAGAAAAATAATTTAACACAATTAACTGCTTTTTCAGCTATCGACGGCTATCTGTATGTTGTAAAAAGCAATAAACTTTCGACAACAAAAGTAGAAGGTCCCAATAAACTTAAAAAATACAATAAACCCGAACTTGTTTTTAAATACGAAATAAAACCTTCAATTTCAACACCGATATTTGTAGATGATAAACTGATAGCCTGTTCGTATTCAGGAATATATATGTTCAAATATAATTCCGATTTAGATTTTGAATTAATTGATTATAAAGATATTGGTTCTATAGAATCGACACCTGTCGTACACAATAAACGGATATTTATAGCTTCCAAAAACGGCTTTTTATATTGTTTGGGAGAAAAATAAAAAAAGCCGTCCGATAATCGAACGACTTTTGTATTATTAATTAACTGAAATAAAACTATTTGCTTGCATTTTCCAACTTTTTAAATTCCACTTTCAAATTAGAAATTTGTATCGGATTATACGGAGTCAAATTCTCGATATTTGCTTCAAGTATTTCGTAATCAGTACTTGGAGAAACACCTGCCGACATAAATCCTGAACTTTTAAAATATCCCGGTGCGTTTGTATTTTTCAAATATGGTGCAATAATAGAATCGGTAGCTTCCGGATATGCTTCTTTTATAAGAGTGTTAAATACATTATATATTGAATTATCTTTTAGTATTTTAGTTCTACTGTCGGTATCCAAATTGCTTGCCGGAAGTCCGACTTCAGCAACACCGATATTTTTAGTTTCGTTTCCGGAAGCAACAAAAGCCCAGTTGAAACCGGAGTTTCCTGCATTAAAAAATAAAGCGGCAGGGTGATTTGAATTTCCGTACACATCGACAATTTCACCGGTTTTGCCTGCAAACATTTTCAATGTTGCCATTCCGTAGGGGGCGTTGGAAGTAGGTATGGGTAAATCGGAAATATAAACTGTCATTTGTTTTTCATAAGAATTTTCTCCGGCTTCGCTGTAATCTATTCTAAACATTGCTTGTGCCCACGCATCTGTATCGGCGGTATTAATATTTTCGGGAGCTAATATCGCAATACCTTTTACTGGACTCCGGTTCCAAAACACCTGCATACCTATTCCTTGGTCTGTATCGGATTCCGAACCGGCATCAGTTATCGTAAGTTGATATTCCCAAGTTACACCCTCAAAATCAGAGTTTTCCACTATTACAACATTTTTAGTTTTTTCATCGTCATCGCCATCGAAAGAAAACGTCATGGCTTTATTCAAACCATATTTTGAAATTGCACCCATAATCTCTTGCACAATATCGGCTGCATTTTCGCCGACTGCAATAAAATTAGTCAGATGTTCATAAATTTCACCTCCTTGCAGAGTATCATTGTCATCACCACCTTTATTGAAAGACTTTTGACTTATTGACGAAGGGATATCGACTTTGAAATTCGCCGGAACAATGTTTTCCGTTTTTGTTGTATTTTCATCTTTTTTACAAGAAGTAAAGAAAATTCCCATAAGAAAAAGAACTGCAAATAAAATTTTAAGATTTTTCATTTTAAATAATTTTTTGATAAATAAATATTCTAATTATTGTTATTTGTCAGTCTATAATACACAAGAACTATTTTTTACCCCTATCTTTTATTTGTTTTTATTTGTTTTTATTTGTTTTTTCTTTAATTTAACGGTCTGAATTATAAAAACGAGCTCGAACCAAAAATTAAAATTTCAAATAAACAGACACTTAGGGTTTGAAGTAAATAAATATAAATAAGATATTTATATTTGCTAATGTTTGTTAAATTAAACCCTAAGGATTTGATTATTCTGAACTCAAAAATAGAAAAATCTATGAAAAAAGAAAAAACATTTATGGAAAATGCAGAAGGCTTTATGTCTTCATGGCAAGATGATTATGCCGAAAAAAACAAGGAAATTCTTGAAAGAAAAAAAAAAAGAGACCAAGAAAGCCAAGAAATTTACGATGAAATAGGCAATATTTGGGACGAAATAAAAACAGAAATGTCAGGAACAGGTAAAGAATTGTACGAGGCACTTAAAATAGAGTTTAACGATTTCTCGAAAGCCGTAAAAGAAGGAACTGCAAACTTGACTCAAGGTATGGAACTCGAAAAACACGCCGAACAACTGAAATTTTTTATGGAAAAAGCCGGTGAAAAAGGAGCCGAAAATTTTGCAAAACTTTCAATGACTGTGAAAAATAAAATATCGGAATACGAAAAAGCAGGTAAAGAAAAAATTGAAAAAGAAAATAGTACCGGATTACACAACAAAATAAAAGATATTTTCAGTTGAAAAATTGATTTGGATTTTAACGCAGTATCTTTTTAATTGGACAAGGTCATATTTATAAATCATTAAATCATTAAATCATTATATATATATGAATAAATCATTATTTACATCGGTCAGATTAATTTTTATTTTATTTGCGATAATTTTAAGTTCAAATATTTCTTATTCACAAATAAATATCGGGGGAATACCTTATTCGTTTATAAATAAGAGTTTAAATAATGATATTCCTCAAGTAATAATGTCGGATATTGATATTGATAAACTCAAGCAAGAAGATATTATAAATGATAAAGACAAGTCAAAACCTTGGCGTTTCGGAGAAAATATTTCTGTAAATATTAATCCGGACAATTCCGGAAATTGGACTGAAATAGAAAATAAAGGCAGAGTATGGCGTGTTGAAATAACTTGTAAAAATGCGGTTTCTGTTAATCTTACATTTGATAAATATAAATTGCCGAAAGGAGCTGAATTATTTATTTTTAATAAAAATACCAAAGAAACTATCGGGGCTTTTACGGAAGCAAATAATCAAGCAAACGGAAAATTTGCAATTGCTCCTATTTTGGGAAGTTCTTGTGTGCTTGAATATTATGAGCCTTATGATGTCGATTTTGTCGGAGAATTAAATATTTCGACGGTTACTTACGGTTACAGAACTGCATTTTCGTATGAAAAAGGTTTTGGAAGTTCCGGAAGTTGTAATATGAATGTAGCTTGCATGGACGACCGGACTTGGGACGACCAAATAAAATCGGTATGTTTGATATTAACGGCAAGCAATAAATATTGTACCGGAGCATTAATAAATAATACAAACGAGGATGGCAAACCGTATATACTCACTGCCGAGCATTGCTATCGAGACCCTTCGATATGGGTATTTCAATTTAATTGGCAAAGCAAAACTTGCGATGACCCGACAAGCTCTCCCGACCATGACGACCTGTCCGGAGCAGTGTTGAAGGCAAAAAACAGCGATTCCGATTTTTGTTTGGTACAGATGAATGATACACCGCCGGCAGAATACAATGTTTTTTATGCCGGCTGGGATAATACGACCAACCAGTCGGAAAAACAAGTTTGCATACATCACCCCAACGGCGACATCAAAAAAATATCAATAGATAATGACCCTGCAAAGTTTACCGATTTTGAACCTTTGCCCTATCTTGAAGGCTCACATATTAAAATTGAATCGTGGGACTTAAATACGACCACCGAGTCCGGTTCGTCAGGAAGTCCGCTTTTTAATCAGGATAAAAAAATCATCGGACAACTTCACGGAGGCGAGGCGGCTTGCGGAAACGATGAATCGGATTATTTCGGTGCTTTTTCGATGTCGTGGTCAAGAGGACAATCGGAAGCGGAAAGGCTTAAAGACTGGTTAGACCCGTTAGATACCGGTGCTGAAACATTAATAGGATACGATCCTAATTTTACCCCTTTCGATATTGATATGAAAATTTTATCGGTAATTTCACCAAAAAAATCATATTACGAAACAAAAACAATAATTCCTGAAATTTCGGTGATGAACAGGGGGACTCAAACAATAAGTTCTTTTACGATAGAATATTCTTTGTCAGGCTCGGAGAATAAAACTTTTAATTGGACGGGAGAACTCAAAACTAAACAAAATATAAATATAAAGTTGTCTGAATTATCTTTAACTTACGGAACATTCAGTTTTTTCGTAAAAATAAGTAACCCAAATCAAACTGATGATATGAATACTTCGGATAACAGTTTTTCGACAAATGTAAAAGTTGTACGTCCCATTTTTTATGATGATTTTGAAACTGATAAAGCTTGGACGTTTGCCGGCGAATTTGAGCGAGGAAAACCACAAGGCTTGGGTGGTTCGACAGGAAATACAGACCCTGATACTGCATTTTCGGGAGTAAATATTATAGGTGTTGATTTGTCCGGCAAAGGAGAGTATAAGGGTGATTATGAGTCCTATGTCGGCGATAAAGCCGATTATGCAATTTCTCCGGAAATTGATTGCAGTTCGTACAAAAGCATAGGTTTGTATTTCAGAAGGTGGCTCGGAATAGAAGAAAATTATTTCGATAAAGCATATATAGATGTTGATGCGGGAAACGGTTGGCAAAATGTATGGACTAATGACAATTCTCTGAATGACGGCTCTTGGACAGAACAACTTATAGATATTTCCGGTGTTGCCGACGGGCAAAAAAGCGTAAAAATTCGTTTTTCACTCGGCGAAACGGACGAAGGACAAAATTATTGTGGTTGGAATATAGATAATGTAACGCTTTTAAGCGGTGTCGGGATTAATTCCTTGCCGGAAAAAGAAACCTGTTACAAATTATCGGTAACAAATGATTATGTAATTTTGAATTTCGATAAGATTAAAAAAAATATTGATGTAAATATGATTGATATTACCGGACGAACAATATTTTCCCGAAAAATAAGTAATACAAACAATTTTAAGATTAATACATCAGAGTATTCGCAAGGTATTTATATGCTTTTAATAAAATCGGATAATGAGATTTCTACGGAAAAAGTTTTTATAAGATAAATATTTAAGGCATTATGATAAGAGTAAGGAAAATAAAATGAAAGAAAATAAAAAAGGTAAAATATATTTAATTCCCATGCTTCTCGGCGATACTCGTCCGGAAAAAGTATTACCGAATGAAATTTTCGGAATTATAAATATTACGGATTATTATATTGTCGAAAATATCAGGACAACACGACGGTTTTTGAAAAAATTGAATATTAAAAAACAGATAGACGAGCTTACTTTTTTTGAACTCAATAAAAGAACCGATATTAATAAATTACCGGAATATATATTACCTGCAAAGAAAGGTGAAAATATAGGTATTATTTCGGAAGCCGGTTGTCCGGGAATTGCAGACCCCGGCAGTGAAATCGTTAAATTGGCACATCGGCATAAGATTCAAATAGTTCCTCTTGTCGGACCGTCTTCGATATTGTTGGCACTAATGGCATCCGGTGCGTCCGGACAGAATTTTGCTTTCAACGGATATTTACCGATAAAAGAACCGGAAAGAAGTAAAAAAATCAAACAGCTTGAAAACAGAGCAATGAATGAAAAACAAAGTCAGATTTTTATGGAAACTCCGTATCGAAATCATAAACTTCTCGATGATATTTTTAAAAATTGCAAAGCCGGAACAATGATGACTATCGCCACAGATATTACCACAGATACAGAAGAAATAAAAACAAAATCGGTTTCCGAATGGAAAAAAAATGAAATAAATATTAATAAACGCCCTACAATTTTCGTTCTAAGTAAATAATAAGGCAATCTAAAAAACTATAAATTTATGTTCTTTACAATTTTTTTACTAACAATAACAATCGTTGCAATTTCATTATTAGCACTTGGAGTTCAAACTTTTTTTTCTAAAAAAAAGAAATTTCCCGAAACAAGAGTCGGACACAATAGAAATTTAAGAAAAAAGAAAATATACTGCATGAAAACACAACAGGTAGTTATCGACAAAGATGCTTACGGCAAAAAAAACAATAAAATTTCTTGCGATGCTTGTTGAGCCGTATTCGAACAGACGGAAGTTTAAAAATAAAATTTAATTGAAAAAAATAATATTTATATTAATATTGTATATGTTTTTTGTGCCTGAAATTTGTTTTTCGCAAACAAATTTCGGTATAAAAATTGCGACAATTTCTTGTGAATTCGGTGAGTCTGTAAATTTGCCTTTGTATAAAAATTCTATCGACAAAAACGGACGTTTTGCACTGAATCCCGGAATAATTGCTTCTTTGGAAATTTTTACGGATAAGAAAATTTCGTTTCAAGCATCGACCGGTGTTTTTGCAGACAGAGCTAAAAAAGTATCCGGATATTCACAAATTACTTTACGATACAGGATAATAAAACATTGGAAACATTCAGTTTATGCAGGTATAGGACCGGTTTTTCATTACAGACAGACTTGGGAAAATATTGAAAACTACGAACCGGAAGATTATTATACAAGTAACGGAAAAAGTCAGACAAAATTTACGTGGGCAAGTGCAGAAATAAGCTATCGTTATTATTTATCCAAAAAAGTTGATTTTACGGTTGCACTTAATCATACACAAGCACATGGAATTTCTTTAACGACAGGTTTTAAATTTTGGCTCGGAAAGAAACCTCGACTCGGAAAAGGGAAAGGTTGTAATTGTCCGAGTTACAAAAGACACCACTGATAATGAATGATTTACAGTGAATAAGTACAAATTTATTATTTTATAAAATATGAGCAGAAAACAGATTAATATAGAGCATTTTCAGAATATCGTGGCGGTAGCTTTTGCAGACGGTATTCTTGCAGACGAAGAAGCTGCTTTTTTAGAGCGAAGAGCTGAGGATTACGAACTTGATATGGGGGTCGTTAAGAGAATAATGGACGATGCTGAAAATTTAAAATTTGTAATTCCGATGAACGAAGAGGATAGAGAAGAACAACTCAGCGATGCCGTTTATATGGCAATGATTGACGGACAAGTACATGAAACAGAGTATAATCTATGTTTGAAAATTGCAGAAAAACTTGATTTGACTTCGAACTATTTAGACCAAGTAATAGAACTTACTCGTAAATTATCGAGCTGACCTTAATTTACAACATCTATAAAACCGGTACCCCCTTTTCTGTTTTGACTGCGAACAATATAATAATACGTTCCGGAATTTAATGATTTTCCGGTTTTTCCGATTCCTTCCCAGTTATTTTGATATTTTGGTGAAGAGAAAATTCTTTGTCCCAGACTGTTGTATATGTGAATTTCGCAAGGATATTCGTAGTTTTCGAGTTTCTCTATTATAAGAAAATCATTTATGCCGTCTCCGTTTGGGGTAAGAATATTATTTAAAATTCGTATTTCCGTATTTTCGATGTCAGTCAAATCTCTTACCTGTACATTAAAAAAAGCAGAACTTTTACAACCGTTTATATCTGAAACTTCTGCAATGTATTTTCCCGAAAGGGTTATTGTAATATCATTACTTACCTCTCCCGACGACCATCTTATTTGTGTAAAATCGCCTTGTGCGGTAATATCTATGCTTTCGCCTCGATTTATTGTTGTATCGGAAAATTTCGGAATGAAATTTATATCCGGAAGTTTGGAAATCAAAATTTTATCGGTAAAAACAGCGGTATTTCCTGTTGTATCGTAAGTTGTAAGATTTATTTCGTATTCACCGGGCGTGAGAAAAGAATGCTCCGGATTTTCAAAATATGTTTGATATTCATCACCAAAATCCCATTTTTGGGTACTTTGTCCGGTTGAATTATTAATAAAAATAACAGTATCGCCGATACAATAATTTTTTAGATTATCCGGAAATGAAAATTTTGCGGTAAGTTCTTGTGAAAGGCCGGTTGCAGAAATTAAAATTATAAATAAAAATATATATACAAAAATATTATTTATATATTTTAACGGAAATAGGCT
>JAOZMN010000043.1 GCA_029934265.1 Bacteroidales bacterium | reverse complement strand
CTGCCTTAGTAAATTTGAGAAACTTATCATAAAATATTAATTGGAAAGATGTCTACTATATGAAACATGCCAGTTTTTTGCATAACATTATTTTGATTTATTTGTAAGATAATTTTAAAAAAACTAATTTTGGAAAATGAAAAATAAATCAAAATATCTTTTTGTAACTATACTTTTTATTTTCGTTGCTATATCTATAAACCAAGCACAAGATATAACAGATACTATATTTCAAGAAAAAAAACTTGAATTTGAAATTTCAATAAAACATGAAATAACAGATAGCATAAAAAGTAAGATGTATTTGGAATTTTCTAATACCTTAATTGAAAGCGACGTGTTTTATGCTAAATTATACTCCGACTCTGCATATAATATTGCATCAAACTTAAATAATAATAATTTATTAGGCTTATGTTATAGGACAAGAGGAATCATAGAGTACCATACTGCTACTTATAAAAAAGCATTAGAAAATTATTTGAAAGCAGATTCTTGTTTTGCACTTACTGATGCTGAATTTATAAGAGCAGACAACTATTTAAAAATGTCTAATGTTTATGTGCAAATTTCGATGCCTGAAAATGCAATAAATTATTTGAATAAAGCAAAATCCATTTTTACAAAACTTAAAAAGGATTCGGAGTTAATAACGGTAAAAAACAATTATGCCCTTATATTATATACTCAGAAAAAAATAGATAAAGCTTTGCAGATTTTTGAAAATATAAACATGGAAAATGCCACAGCAGGACAGAAAATAAATAATTTTAACAATATTGCTATGATATATTCAGGCAAAAATAAGAACCAAAAAGCGATTTATTTTTATACACAAGCCGAAAAAATAGCAAAAAATATTCAGGACTATAATTCTTTATCGGTAATATATTACAATATAAGTCTCATTTATGAAACAAAAGGAGAATTAAAAAAATGGTTTGAAATTACTAAAAAGGCATTATTTTATTCCGAAAAAATAAATTATAAAGAAGTAATTCAAAATTCATATCAAAATTTATACAGATATTATAAAAAAACAAATAATTATGAAAAAGCATTAGAATTTAATTTACTTTCTTATGAAAAAGAAAAAGAAATATCGAAGGAGAAAAATAAATATGATATACAGTTACTGACAATACGACATAAATATAGCGAAGCTCAAAATAAAAATAAACTAAATGAATTAGAAATATTAAATAATCAAAATAATATTAAATATTTATTGATTATTTTGGTAATAGTAATAATAGCTTTCGTATTAGTATTAGTATATTTCTTAAAAAACAAAAAAGTAAAGAAAAATCTACTTCAGAAAAATAAAGAAATAATAAAAGTAGAAGAGGAAGTTATAGAAAATGCCAAAGAAATAGTTTATTTACGACCTGATAAAACGGAACAAATAATATATACCAAAATAATAGAACTATTTGAGCATAAAGAAATATTCCTTAATATAGAACTATCGCAAACAATGATTGCTGCTAAACTTAATGTACGTCCAACGAGTATATCCAAAACTATTAACAAATATCATGGACACAACTATAACGATTTCGTGAATAAATATAGAATAAAATATGCACAAACATTATTATCATCTTCTGTGTATGATAAATATTCGATTGCCGGAATTGCTCAATTATCCGGATATAAATCTAAGACTACATTTAATAATTCGTTTAAAAAAATCACCGGACTAACCCCATCTTTTTACCGCAAAAATTCATAAGCTAAACTTAAATGTACCGAATTGTATAATTCGGTACTTCTGTTTTAAGCAAAATAAGATTAACAACCCATGTTTTATGTTGCTTATAGTTAGAAAGTTATAAAATAAAGATGTATAAAAACATTACATTCCGAACAACACAAGCTTGACTTGTGCCTATTAAGCACTTATTTTTGTATTAAAATTATTTGCTAATCCATAAATTTTAATACAATGAAAAAAGTCGCTTTATTTTGCCTGTCGTTTTTGTTAATTTTCAGTTATACACAAGCACAAATTTTAATAGACCAAGAATTTACTGATTCAAGTACTCCAACATCGTGGGCTAAAACAGGACTGTGGGAATTTACAAATGCAGAAGCAACTTTCGGCTCAGGCGACCCTGATTGCTCCGGAGCTTACTATGCCGTTTTTAATGATGATATTGGAGTAGATAACGGAATATTAACCACTAAAACTTTCAACTGTGATGCTAACAGAACTCAAATAACTCTACAGTATTATACATACTGGCCCGGTGGTACAGAGGGAACTTTCGGATATGTAGATGTATGGGACGGTTCTACTTGGATAAACAAAACAACATTCGCTAAAGCAGATAATATAGGCTCAATAGCAAATCCTGTTTTACAAACAGTTGATATAACAACTGAGGCACAAGGTGTAAACGGAGTAAAAATTCGTTTCCGTTTCGAGCAAACAGGAGCAGACTATATAGGTTGGTTTATTGACGATGTAATAGTTAGCTCAGACCCTGATGCCGGCGTTACTGCACTTAATACACCGGCTGTACTTGATTGTTCGGCTGCGGCATATACTAATTCGGAAGCAATAAGTGTTAAAGTTAATAACCATGGAATTTCAGATATTTCTAATTTTGATGTTACATGCAAGATATATAAAAACACCGTACTTTTTTATAATAATACCATTACTTATGCCGGGACTATTGCAAAAAAATCATCAGTTGATATTACCTTTCCTGATGCCGATTTGAGCGATGAGGCCGTATATGATTTTGAAATATATACAAACCTGACAGGAGATGAATATCCTTCA
This sequence comes from Bacteroidales bacterium, assembly GCA_029934265.1. Taxonomy (GTDB): domain Bacteria; phylum Bacteroidota; class Bacteroidia; order Bacteroidales; family JAADGE01; genus JAOZMN01. The sequence continues at coordinate 11,036 of JAOZMN010000043.1, read as the reverse complement.
AATAATACATTTTATCCATCTTTACACCAAGTAGTTAGTACTTTCCCTTATTCTATGAATTTTGATGATACAAGAGGTGGTTTTAATCCTACCGGTGGAAACACTAATAAATATTTTACTCATGGAGAGTTGCCAGGAGGATATTTTGGCGGACCAGACGGAAAAGATAAAAGCTGGTATCTTGATGCAACAGCATCATCTTCAGGACACTTTTATCTTACATCTCCTGTTTATGATTTTTCTGAAGTTACAAATCCTACTATGTCTTTCTTAATGAAAGAAGATTATGGGAAAGCATTCTCGGATAATGGAGCTTTATTACAGTATAAAATAGGAACAACCGGAACTTGGACAGAGCTTTTAGACCTCGGAGACGAATCTTCTACAACATGGGCAAATCATGACATCAATTTATGTAACTATTCAGGGGAAAGTTGTATGCAATTCCGATTTTATGTATATCAAAATTCTTCATTGAATAAATATTTTGCAATAGATGATTTTGCTATTTCAGGGGGCGAAGCAGACGATTTAGAAATTGTAGCTTTAAGTTCGCCACATTCAGGAAATTGTAGTACAGCTTGGACAAATAGTGAAACTGTAACTCTAATAGTTAAAAATAATAAATGCCGTCCTCTAACTAATGTACCTATAAAAATTGAGCTCAACAAAGGAGGAATTATAGAAACCATAAACGAAACTTTCGATATTACAGTCAGAAATAATTACCAGTTTATTACACTGCCAACACCTCTTACTCTTATGAATGGTGGAGGTGATTATGAAATTATATGTACGCTTACAGATAATACCGGAGGCACAGGTTTGGATTATTATAACGATAATGACAATACTAATGATATAAAAACAGTACACAGAATAGAAAAAATTAAAATTGCAGGCGGTATTTCAAATGATGATAATGAAGAATTTACAGGAAACGATGCAGGTTGGTACAGCTATACAAGTGATGCAAACAAAGCAAGACCTTTTGTACACGGAACATTAGATGCCGGCTACCTTGGCGGTGCTGATAGTAAAGGTGATTCTTGGTATTTGCTTGACAATATAGTAGGTTGTTGGGATTGTAGCTATGATTCATATCTTCAAAGTCCGCAATATGATTTAACAGAAAAAACAAATCCGGAACTTTCATTCTATATTAAATCAAATTACCCAGACCCGGAACTTAAAATTAGAGTAAATAATGGAGCATGGCAAAGTATTTCCTCCGACCTTGTTGAAGATACTGATGCCCCTAATGCCTGGACACTTAAAACCTTTAATTTATGTGATTATTCAGGACAAGCTTGTGTGCAATTCCGTTTTGAAGTACGCTCCGGGCATAATAACATAAAAAAAATGGCAATTGACGACTTCAAAATTTCAGGTGGCGAATACGATGATTTAGAAGTGCAAATTGAAGAACTTCCAAGTGCAGGAACTTGTGCTAACTGGGGAAATGAAAATGTAAAAGTTTTTATCGAAAATAAAACTTGTAGAACTATCGAAAATGTAGGACTTGTTATTTCAAAAACAGGTGGCACACCTTCGACTGAAACACTATCAACTGAATATATTCCCTCAATTCCAAGATTTTCAGCTGCTTTTTATACTACAACAGCAACTATTGATATGACTGCTACCAGCGATTATACTATAACCGCAACTATTGAAAACCAAAACACCACTGCTTCCGGACTGCAATATTTTGAAGAGGCTGCCGGAACAGTAGCAGACAATTCAATAAATTCAGATAGAGTCCAAAATATAGACCTTACAGCAGGTATTATATATCATGCTGATTATGACTCCGGTAATCAAGGCTGGGTAGCACAAAATAATGATGGAGGCGGAGGAAACTGGCAAAGGTGGAAAAGAGAAGAACTTCCATATCTTGATGGAGACGGACTAAATGCTTCCAAAGTAAAATCATGGTATGTTTACGTAAGCCCTGATGAAAACTCTTCTTCCGGCGAGCTTTATATAGAAAGTCCGAGCTTTGATTTTTCAAAAGGAATTGTCAGCCCTAAATTATATATGGACATCAAACATAAATTAAAATATACTGATAATAGGGTTCGCATTGAATATTCCGACAACGGAGGTGGCTGGACAAAACTTGGAAGCGGACCGGCAGCAGATTGGTATAATGAAACAAATTACTGGAAGAGTTCTTTTTCCGACCCTGTTGATGAATGGAAAACAGTATCGTGGAGCTTATGCGATTTTGTCGGTAAAACTTGTGTTCGCTTTAGAATACACGCATGGTCTCGAAAATCGAATGATGATAATTACCGTTTTGCTTTCGATGATTTTAAAATTGTTGATGGTATAGACCTCGGTGTTACTACACTTGTTAGTCCTGTTGAAGATGTATATTGCCTATACTCTGCCAACGAAAAAGTAACTGTTACTCTTGTAAATAATTCCTGTTCGGACTATAATGGAACAGTAGATGTAAAGTGTGATATTACAGATGCAACTACCACAACATTAAACGGAAGTTTTGTTGGAGTTATTCCCGCAGGTGGAAGTGTAAATTACGAACTACCCGGAGATTTTAATATGCTTGCCGTTGGAAACTATAATTTTGATATTTCTATCGACAAACCTGCAGAGTATAATCAAGGAGATAATACATATAATAAAGACATAGAAGTAAAAACAATAGAAGTAGCTGTTGCTACCCCTGTTTCTACCGAAAGATTGGATTCTGATTTTAATACCGGAATGGAAAATTGGTATTCTGAAACAACAACAGGAACAAGTGAATTTTTACAGGGAAATTTACCAGCTGACTACATAGGTGGAGAAGTAACAGACCAATGCTGGTACTTAGATAACAAACATGAGAAAGATGTTATTTACCTGTATTCTCCAAAATATAATATAGTAAATATTGAAAATCCGGCAATAGCATTCGATTTTATGGAAACCCTAAATCATCATGCTTGGGGTACAGGAGAAAAATATTATTCTTATCTTCAAGTGTACGATGAGAATTATGTCCCACAATCAGGAGAAACGAAAGAGCATAAGTGGAGAAGTTTGGAGTGTTTAAGTACTGAAAAAGCATCAACCGACATGAATACTGATACAAAAGAATGGACAGAAAAATATTACAGCTTATGCGATTATGCAAACAGAGATTGTTTGCGTTTTAGAATATATGTATATAAGCCAGGTTCTACCGGTAAGTTTGCATTTGATAATTTTACAATACTCGAAAACCCTGAAAATATTAGAGCAACAGCAATTATAGACCCCGACCCCGATGCGTCATTTTGTCTGTACAGTGCTAACCAAACAGTTCAATTAGAAATAGAGAACAAATCTTGCGGAACAATAGCATCAGGTACTGTTCTGCCTATTACTTATGAAGTTACCGGAATAGTTAATACAGGGCTTGTTGCCGAAAATTATACTTTACCGGCAGATTTATTAGAAGATACAAAAACAATAGTTCCTTTTACTACAACTTTTGATATGACCCCGATAGGAACATATAATATTGATTGTAAGGCAAATCTTCCTACCGATAATTTCATCAAAGACAATGTAGAGATTTCTGTTATAGATGTAAACAACCCCAAAATAATAGTACCCTCCGACTACGAACAGCCTTTTGATACTGACGGAGATTGGACTGCTACAGCTAACTGGAGTCATGGAGTACCTACAATTCTTGGCGGTCCGGGTACAGAGGGAAACTCTTGGTCTATCCCGAATACGACAGGTACATCTCTTTTGTATAGTCCAATATTTGATTTGTCAGGAGCTTCAAACCCGGGAATTAGTTTTTCAATAAAAGCCAAAACAACCAACAATAGCGATAGGAAAATTAGCATTCAGTACAAAGCCGGAGCATCAGGAACTTGGAGTAATATTGATGAAAAAATTGGAGGATTTCAGGTAAACTGGACAACTTGGCATAATTTATTTTACAAATATTGCAATACTACAAATAACGATTGTGTACAATTCAGATTTGTAGCTGTAGAAGCTGATGTAATAATTGATAATTTTGAAGTAATGGAAGCAGATATTAGTCTTGATATTACAGATATAATAGACCCTGTTTCACCTACGGAATGTCTATACAGCAACAACCAAGCTGTTACAGTAGAAATTACAAATAAATCGTGCCAAAATTTAACAAGTGGCACAATAATTCCGCTTACTTATCAAGTTACAGGAATAGTAAATACAGGGCTAATAGCCGAAGATTTTGAATTAGTTGCCGACCTAAATTCCGGTGCCACAACTACATATACTTTTGCAAATAGGTTCGACATGACCGCAATCGGCTCATACAATATAGTAACAGATGTAAATTATATTGGTGAAGCTTTTGATAAAGATGATACTCACAGCGTTTCAGCAGAGGTACTTACTACAAAAATATCTGCAATACCCGATTTACAAGATTTTTCTGACAATACAGATGTCTGGTACACAAAAGAAACTAACGGAGACGGAACTAAAATGTTTCGTAGAGGTATTCTTCCGGCAGATTATCTCGGCGGAGCAGAAGGTAGAGGCGTATCGTGGTATATTGATGCTACTACAAACCATGCTTCAAAATCTTCATATCGTCTTTATAGTCCGGTATATGATTTAACAGGACTAACAAATCCTACATTGAGCTTTGAATATAAAAAAAACTATTATAGTGATGGAGAAAATTCAGTTAGATTATATAAAAGTGTAAATGGTGCTGCTTGGGTAAGCGTTACTGATTTTCTTGCAGTACCTCATACTTCCGAATGGACATCTTTAACATATAATTTGTGTTCGGAAAAAGATGATTGTGTACAATTTATATTTTATATTTACCATAAAAGCTCGACTACTAATGGCAGATTAGCAGTTGATAATTTTGCAGTAAACGACAATCCTATAGATGCAATGGTAACAAATCTAAGAGGTTGTATCAATGGCGACTTTGGAACTACCGGACTTGATATTGAAGTTACAAATAATGATATTCCATTTTGTAATCCAAATATACCTGCTACAATTACAAGTATTGATTTATATTATAGTATTGATGGAACTGTAACAGGACCAATTAATAAAACAGGCTTAAATATAACAGCAGGAAACTCCGAAATAATAAATATTGCTGGTGTAGTTGTGCAGGATATTGGTGCAGAAGTAATAGCATGGTGTAAATTACCAAACGGAGCTACTGATTATATTTCTCATAATGATAGCTTTACAGCAGACCCCGACAGCTCAGACCCCTTAATAGGCTGGCCCTCGTGCAACGACCATTGCGATTATGCTATTGAATTATTAAATACCGTTACTTCAACATCGCAAACTGCAAATGCTTCTGCCAATGCAGACGAAGACCCTGCTTATGCTTGCGGTGCTTCTCTTGAGCGTACAATCTGGTATTATTTCACTACCGATTGTAATGGAGGTGATGTTACTGTAACTTTCCAAAATATAGGAGGTGCAAGTTGTGTACACGGTATTCAGGTTTCTATCAATAAAATAATAGGCTCACCTTGTCAAGCAGACGAAACTACAAATTACGAAGAAGTTGTTTGTGTAGATAGAGGTGAAGTTGGCGATTTAACTAATATTGTAGAAAGTTTTATTGCAGACCCTGATACAAAGTATTATATAACAATTGATGGATTTGCAGGACAGTCATGCGGTTTCGATATAAAACTTGAAGGTGCTGTTGCTTTCGACCCCGCAGATGCTCTAACAGGAACTTATACAATAGGAAGTTCCGGAGCAAATAATTATGATAATTTTCAATCTGCTTTTACTGCATTGGAAGACTATGGAATAAATGGAAATGTTACTTTTGAAGCGGTTGATAAGGAATACACAGAACAATTAGACCTTGAATTAATATGTCGTAAAGACCCCACCAACACAATTACTTTCAAAAGCTATTGCGATGATTGCGTAAGAGCAAAAGTAAAATTTGATGCCAACAGCGAATGTGTTGCAGGTGCTTCAAAAGCATTAGAGTTCGATGGCTCAAACGACTATGTAGAACTTGCAAATGAAAGTAATTTTGATTTTGACAGCGATGATAAAATAACAATAGAAATGTGGATAAAAACAAACGCCACAGATGACAGATTACTATCAAAGATGAATCATTCAACACCATATAGAGGTTATGAAATGAATTTAACAGCCGGCAAGTTACATTTTTATTTTATAAGTTCTTGGAGTGGTAATGCTTTGGAAGAAACAGGAACTACTGTTATTAATGATGGCGTTTGGCATCATATAGCAATTACTTATGATGGCTCTTCGGATGCAACTGGTCTTAAATTCTACATAGATGGAGTATTGGAAACAACCACTGTAATTAAAAACACCTTAACAGGAACAATATTAAATGATTATCAAGTGGTTTTAGGACGAAGACGAAATCGTACTATTGGATATTACAACGGCGAAATGGACGAAGTTCGCATTTGGAACACCGAAAGAACCGAAGCCGAAATACAAGCAAACATCTGTAATACCTTAACAGGAAATGAAGCCGGCTTAATTGCATACTACGATATGGAAGACGATGGTTGCGAGCTTACAGACAGAACAACAAATGCAAACAACGGTACTCTTACAAATATGGCTTGCGTATCAGACTGGGTACAAGATGAGCTACCGGAAAGTTTTGAAAATATTAATGTACTTGATTTCGATGGCTCAAATGACTATGTAGCAGCCAACAGTGTTTGTACGACATTAAATAACCCGGAAGATTTAACTTATGAAGCTTGGATTAAGACAACACAAACTGGTTCTTTTTATGCAATATCGGCATTTGAAACAAGTGCAGGTGTCAGTAAAATATTGATTTGTCTTAAAAATAATTTTCTTAACGTCTGGGTAGGTACTGATAGAATAGGGACAGCAGTTATAAATGACGACTTATGGCATCATATTGCTATGGTTAAAGACGATACCGATTTTAAAATTTATGTAGATGGAGTATTAGATAAGAGTTTTACAGCAACTGTAAACATACCAAATGACGGCAGATTTTCAATAGGACAAAGGTGGACTAACAGTACGACTACCGACCAGTTTTTCAAAGGAAGAATAGACGAAGTAAGAATCTGGAACACTGCAAGAACCGCCACAGAAATTGACGATAATAAAGATGCTACTCTTACAGGAGCTGAAGCTAACTTGGTAGCATACTACAATATGGAAAGCGTTTACGGTTCAACTTTATTAGACCGCACCACTAACGGAAACGATGGTACTCTTACAAATATGGAGCCGGTTTGGGTAAACGAAAATTTGCAAACCGTAAATGAAACCTATGCTATGAATTTCGATGGAACAAACGACAATGTTAAAATTGCAAACGAAAGTAGTTTGGATTTTGAAAGAACAGATGCTTTTTCTATTGAGTTATTGGTAAAAACAACAGATACACAAGGGATATTAGTATCTAAAATGCAATCCTCATCACCCCATAGAGGATATGAATTAGGAATTGATGGTGGAAAAATTCAAGCCATATTAAGAAATAGCACTAGTTCAAATCGTTTATTTGAACGTACCGTTTCTGCTATAAATGATGATAGTTGGCATCATATAGCTGTTAGTTATGACGGTTCATCAAATGCTTCGGGCTTAAAAATTTATATAGACGGAGTTGAAGAAACTACGACTATTATAGATCAAAATTTATCTGCTACTATTTCAACTACTCTTCCAATTACAATTGGGCTACGTCCTGGCTTTAGTTCTTATATTTTCAAAGGAGAAATAGATGAAGTAAGAATTTGGAATGATGTAAGAACAGCTACTGAAATAGACGACAATAAATCAGTAAACTTAGTTGGTAACGAAGCCGGACTTGTAGCATATTACGATATGGAAGAAGGAAAAGGAAACTCCATAACCGACCAATCCAATAATAGCCACAAAGGTACACTCAATAATATGAATTGCGATTGGATAACCGAAAAAGAAATAGCAACAACAAAAGAAAGCACAGTACTCGACTTTGACGGCACAAACGACAAAGTTACTCTTGATGCACTGCCGGCACTTACCGATTTTTCAGTAGAATTTTGGGCAACACTTAGAAATTACGGAGAGTACGAAAATTATTTAAGCAATCAGGACAATAAATTTTGTATGTATCTAAATAATGATAAGGAGATAAAATTTATGTTTAATGATGCTTATTACACCAGCTCGTATGTAATGCCTTTAAATACTTGGACACATGTTGCATTATCTTACAATTCAACATCAAATGATTTTATCATGTATATTAACGGTATTCAGGAATTTACTTTTAACAGAAATTATGATTATCCGAGTGATGATTGGATACTCGCAAATAATCCAGGTTGGTCAAGCAAATATGGAAATCTTAAACTTGATGAGTTCAGATTTTGGAGTACAACAAGAACCGAAACCGAAATAAACGACAATATGTTTACTACAGTTAATACACATACAGACCTTATTGCTTCTTACGATTTTGAAGACGGTAGCGGTACAACTCTTACAAACCGTAATAATCCCGGAACTCACAATGGTACACTCACAAATATGCAAACCACCCTCGCTTGGCTTACAACCGACTTGCCTACTAACAATGGTATTGACCCTGCACTATTGTCAAGTGGTAATTATGTTATGAAACTCGCCGGTACATCGTTTATAAATTTCGACCGTATAGATTTTGAAGCCTTAAACGATGCAACTGCACAGGTAATACAAACGGTAGATGTGCATGATATTACTTTCAATGATTGTATTTTCACCGGAGCAGAAACAACAACCGATAATACCGGAGCTATGTCTTTAATAACAATGACAAATACCGTTCAGAACAATAATGTTATTTTTACAGATAATCAATTTTTAAACGGAAGTTTTGCCTTTGATTATACAGGAAGTCATTACAATCAAGGTGTAGAAATAAAAAATAATGTATTTACCAATCAGGCTGCCGGAGCATTAAAACTTGTAAAATCCGATAGTCCGCAAGTAAACGATAATCTTATTACAACAAATTCTACAAGAGATGATTATACAGCTATTTCATTTACTGATATTACAACAAGTCTCGAAATAAGAAGAAATGAAATAACAAGCTCAACTGCCGATGGAACAGGAATTTTATTAAATTCTATAATTGCAGTTTCTGGAACAGAAGGAATTATTTCTAATAATATGATTGCAATAGGAAACGATGCTGATTCTTATGGAATAAATTTTGATGGCACTACAACAAGCGAATATTTGAACATTTATTTTAATAGTGTCAATGTAAATTCTCCATCTTCAACAACAGGACAAGCACTTAGAATCGAAAACTTAGATAATAGTAATATCAAAAATAATATTTTTGAGAGTAAAACAGGCGAAGCAGCAAAAATAGTAACAAGTTTAAATGCAACTTCAGGAGTCCGGGATTATAATAATTACATGCCTGGTTTCGCACCTATTGAAACACATAATATTCTATCGTTCTCAGATTTTACGAGCCCAACCGATTTACATTTAACCACAGGTACTTTTAAAGATGCAGGCGTTGCAATTAGCGGTATCACTACCGACTTTGATGGCGAAACAAGAGACGATCCGCCGTTTATAGGAGCAGACGAATTTCTGGGCTTAATGTCGTGGACAGGAAACACAAATTCCGACTGGAATAACACCGGCAACTGGAATCTTGGAGTAAACAGTACAGTTCTTCAAGTACCCGGCAAAGGAACATCTGTAAGCATAACCGATGTTACACCAAAAGACCAACCACTTACCAACAATTCGACAAGCGGTTTGGCAGAAGCAAGAAATCTATCAATATCAAATAATGCAGTTATGGAAGTAGAATCAGGAAAATACCTTACAGTTTACGAAAATTTTAACAATGCAGGTACTTTCATCGTAAAATCCAATGCTACAGGTACTGGTTCATTTATACCCAAAGGTACTTATACTAATACTGGAACTACAAGTATGGAACTTTATCTATCTGGAGGAAAATTTCATTATATAAGCAGTCCGATTACAAATAAATCTGTTTGGGATGGTGCTTTCTATTTATGGGACGAAACCATAAAAGACCGTTGGTTAGAAAACGATTTTGTAGATTGGAGCGATGGAACAACACCAAATACTACATGGGGCTGGGCAACACCAAGCGGAACAATGACACCCGGAAGGGGTTATGTAGATTTGCCAAGTAGTAATAAAACTGCAACTTTCACAGGCGAATTTAATAACGGACCAGTAACTTTCAGTTTAGATTATACAAATCACGGTGCAACAGCAGTACAAGACGTATTTAACGGCTGGAATATAGTTGGAAATCCTTATCCAAGTACATTAAATTGGAACTCTCCCGGAGTAGTACTAAACGATGCAGTGGATAATGCAATTTATGTTTATGCAGATGATGGAACTCACAATTACGACCTTTATAAATATTATATGAAAGGCGAAAAAGATAGTCCTTATCCGGATATTGCAGTAAATGCAAGCGAAGCATATTGCCAATTAGCACCCGGACAATCAGCAATGGTTCGTGCAAATGCAGCAGGCGGTCAGATAGTCATAAACAATGAAGCAAGAGAACATACCAATGTTAATTTCTTTAAATCAGGAAACGAAATACACCCTGATTTGTTAAGATTACAAGTAGATTTAGCTGGCGTAACCGATGAAACAATTATTCGTTTTATACCGGGTACAACATCAGAATACGATGGTCGTTACGATGCTTTTAAACGTTACTCTAAAAAAAGTAAAGTACCTCAAATCTACTGTCCGACAGGTATTTCTAATCTTGCAATAAATACTCTTCCTGAACTTACAGACGGTACAGTTGTACCTATCGTACTTAAAGCAGGAGAGGCAGGAAAATACACTATTTCCGCTACTGAATTAAACTTTGAAATAGGTGTAACACCTTATTTAATAGATAAGAAACTTAAAAAACGTGTTAATTTAATAGAAACTCCTAAATATACTTTTAAAGCTGATGCTGAATATTATGATAATCGTTTTGTTATTGT
>JAOZMN010000042.1:12955-13832 GCA_029934265.1 Bacteroidales bacterium | reverse complement strand
CTTTTTTTCTAAATCGGCAATTTTCCGTAAAAGTTTAAGTTCTTTATCTAATAATTCTTCCGGAATACCGGCAAATTTTTTGGCATCGGCGGCAACAATAGAAGAAGCAAGTACACCTGCTTTATTTCTTTCGGAGAAATAAAATGCTTTATCTTTCAGGTTTATTTTTTTGCTTTTTTTATCTTGAATTTTAGCATAGGCTATTGTTGTCCGTATTGCATTCTCGTACAGTACTTTCGTGCGTGCAGAAAGCATTATTTTATCTCTTTTTGATATGGCTGATTTTCTTGCAAGCGAAACGGTTTTATCTGCCAATAAATATGTTTGATATGCAATTTTCAGATAGTCTTCGTCTTTGTCTCTCATATAAATACCGTCAAATGCTTGTGCCTTTCCTTGTAATGAAATCAGTAATTTATTAATATCGAAATAATTTTCAATTTTTGGATTTGTATTTACGTTCGTACTGTCCGGATTAAAATCGGTAATGTTTGCTGTAAGGCTTCTTTGATAATAAAACAGAGCCTTTTTATACTCTGCCTTATCTACATATATACCTGCAAGGTTATTGTATATTTTTACAAGTTTGGGTGTCTTTGTTCCGAAATTTTTTTCGTTAATCGTAATTGCATTTTTATAATTTTCTATTGCTTTGTCTATTTTATTTTGGTCTTGATATACAACGCCTATATTATTGTAATAATAAGCAAGTTCGGGGTGGCTGTTTCCGAAATATTTTGATTTTATGTCTATTGCTTTTTGATAATAAACGATTGCCGTTTCATCTTTGCCTTGTTTTTTCAGAATAAGTCCTATATTATTACAAGTCAGGGCAATATCAGGGTGATTTTCGCCAAGCATTCTTTTTTGTATTGCC
>JAOZMN010000042.1:10466-12945 GCA_029934265.1 Bacteroidales bacterium | reverse complement strand
ACAGAGCTTTATCAATTTCTCCTCTTGATTGTTGGATAATTCCGAGATTGTTGTAATCATCGGCAACGGTTTTATGATTTTCACCGTAAATTTTCAGTTTAAGTTCCAAACCTTTTATAATGTATTCATAAGCTAATTCGGTTTGTCCCATATCAAGATAAATATTTCCCAGTCCGCTGTAAAAACCGGCTGTTTCGGCACTACTTTCTCCCTTTGTTTTTTTGCTTAATTTAAGGGCTTTCTCCATGAAAGATTTTGCTTTTTCATAATTGGAAGTATTCAAATATGCAATACTTAAATTATTGTAAAGCAGCGACATACTTGGGTGATTTTCTCCAATTAATTGAATACGCAAATTGTAATCTTTGTTGTAATATTCAAGAGCTTTTTCATATTTTCCGGCTTGCGAGTAGGCATTTCCAAGTGCGGTATACAGCGTAGCTGTAAACATATTGTTGCCGGCTGTCAATTCATTATTTAACTTGTCGGCTTTGAGAAAAAAGTTTAATGCTTTTTGATTTTCACCCAAATAAAAGTTTGCTTTTCCCAAGCCTGTATTGATATTTATTTGTAATTTATGCTTTTCTCCAAGTTCTTTATCGGCAATGGTTTTAACTTCTTCAAAAATTTTCAATGCTTCTTTGGGCTCACTTTTTAACAATAAAACTTCTCCGAGTGAATATGTGCATCTTACATAATTTTGTAAGCTGTTATTTTTCTTAAATAATTCGGAAGCTGTTTGATAATTTTCAAGAGCTTCATCAAGTTTGTATTGCTGTTTCAGACTGTTTGCTTTGAGAAACAACTGTTTAGCTTTTTCCAAATCAGTTTTTCTGTCTTGCGAAAATCCGGTTATTGAAATAAAAGTCAATAATGAAAATATTATTATTTTGTTAAACATATTGAGTTAAATTTTAAACTTGTAAATATTATTGATTTTCGAAGTATTGCATTTATATAAAACGATTCTATCTGTAATTGTCAGGTTTTAACTTTTATAAAAATGTTATTTGGTCATTTTTTTTTTTTTCATGTCATTAATAATCTTGTAGCTGAAATATCCTGTAAAAAGCATCACTCCGGCAAGAATCAGCCAAATAATTTGTGTTCCTGTAATTTCATTTTCATTTTTTTTCGGGCTTTCTTTTATTTCGAGTTTTTCCGGTTTTCCGGTTTTTAATTCTTTTAATCCTTCAGGAATGCTGTCTGCAAAATGTTGCAAATCATATATTGGTGCTTGTGTATTTTTGTCTGAAAATTTCAAAATGTATTTATTGTCTTTTTTAAAATCTGCGAACATATAAGTATTTAATTGATAAAATTTTATATCGGAAACAGTAACAGCTTTATCATCATTATTATTTATTTTCAGATATAACTCTTTTATTTTCATGTCGGTAAAAAATACAGTATTTATGTTTCCTGAAGATATTTCAAAATTTGAGACAGTGGTAAATTGCAATTTTTCCTTAGCTTTTTCTTTTATGGTACGACTTGTAAGAAATTCACAATCACGGAAATAAAAAGTTTCATGGTTTATAATCAATTCTATTTTATCGACATATTGTTCGGAAGGAAATGTTATTTTATAAACGCTTTTTTTTGCTTCAAAGTTTTTTAATTCTTCGATATTTGCTTTTGCTGTTTGAGTATATTTTCCGAGTTCCGATTTTATTTTATACTTTCCGACACTCAATATATTTATCGGTTTTTCAAAATAATCATAAATAATTATTTCAAAAAATTCGTAATTATTTAAAGCCAAATTCAGCACTCTTATTTCGGAAGTATTGTTTAAATTCGGTATCGAGCGAAACCAATAATGTTCTTTTAGGACAAACCATTCTTTTTGGTCATCGCTTGCATTTACTTCGAGGTGTTTTGTAAATTCGGCATTTTTTATTATTAAGATAATATTTTCTACCTCTTCCTTGTCTTTGTTTCGGATAATCAATCTTGTGAATTTTTTTTTATGTTCTTTTTCTAAAATTTCATACTCCGAAAAAAGTTCGGTATATGACACCGGCTTTTCCGTATTTAGCAGATAAGGAACTTCAGTTTCCAAGCTGTCATAAATTCTAATATCCGAAAAATTGGATTTTAGTAAGGATTTTATATCCGGGATTATCGGGATTTTATAAAATCCGTTTTCTGTTGGATTCTCAATACTTACTTTGTATGCAAATTGTGCATAGGAACTTATGAATATAAAATTTGCAATTAAAAGTAATGTTATTTTTGATTTCATATTTAATTTATTTATGGATTTTAATGCTTTGCATTTCTTTTTTTGATATGCCTGTATATTTTATTATTTCTTTTTCAGGCATACCGGCTTTGAGCATTTTTGTTGCCATTTCTATTTGTTTTTTAAGCTCCCCTTCTTTTATTCCTTTTTGAACTCCTTCTTTTATTCCTTTTTGAATTCCTTTTTTTATTCCTTTTTGAAATGCAGTATCTATTGAATTTTTAATATCTC
>JAOZMN010000042.1:0-10366 GCA_029934265.1 Bacteroidales bacterium | reverse complement strand
AAGTCTTTTAAAACCGTAATCTGTAAAAGGATTTATGTATTTTTCTTGCATTTTATTATTTTTATCCGGAAAGTTTTGATTTGTAATGAACAAAGATAGTTTTTTACTTAAATATTAAAAATTAAAAATTAAAAAATGCTTATCCTTAAATTTTATTTTTTTGAAATAATACTGAATTTAAGTTCAATTTTTTCACCTGTTTCGTCTAAAACGGTAAGTAAATGTTCACCTTTTTCGGGACGAATTTCTACTTGGTGAATATCTTTTGTAGTTGCTGTAAGTTTAGAATCAATATACCAAAAAACAGTGATGTTTTTCTTTCGGTGAGCCAGCTCGAAAACGGTTTTTCCCGACTTACCGTCAATTTCAATCGGGATATAAATTTTAGAATTTTGATAAGGATAAATTAATTCCATATTTCCGGTTTTTTCTTGCGAAAATTCTTTGCAACTCGGTCGAAACGGTGGTAAATATTTATAAGCTGAGTGTTTGTTTTTATAATAAAATTCAACAGATGGCGGTAAAGTAAACCAAGCAATATTTTTAATATTCTCCACAGATTCGCAATCGGAGCTGACTCTGTATTTTTCGGTTTTGTCCAAATGAATAATTTTGTGATAAGGACAAATTCCTAAACGAGAACCGTTTTTAGGGACAAAAACTTTGTCCGTTTCCGGACAAATATCCGAAGCAATGTATCCGCTTTTATTACAAATTATCACTTCCTTCATATCCGTTATCGGTTTTTTGAACCATGTTTTACCGTTTGGCAAAATACTGAAAATATCGAATAATACCGGAGCTGCCGCACGTACTCCAACCAGTCCCGGACGACCCTCTCCATCAGCGTTTCCTGCCCAGACTCCTACTACGTAATCAGGAGTAATACCGATAGCCCAAGCATCTCGAAAACCAAAACTTGTACCTGTTTTCCAAGCTATTTTTTCCGAACCGGAAAAGTTTCGCCAAAAATTTTCTGCTCCCGGACGCTCTACTTCAAGCATCGCCTTGAAAGTTAAATATATCGCAGAGGCATCGAAATAAGAATTTTTATCATAATCTCTTTTTTCTTTTTTATTGTTGTCCGGATATATTTTGAGCGGAAAAAAATCTTTTTTACTGTAGGAATTTCCGTAAACGGAATAATTATTTAAAGTTCTTGCCATTGATGCGTAAATTCCGCAAATATCCTGTAAAGAACCTTCGCAACCGCCGAGTATCAGTGATAGTCCGTAATGACTTGCAGGTTTATTGAGAGTTGTAAGTCCGATTTGTTGAAATTTGCGGTGCATTTTTTCTATACCGTATTTTCTTAACATTCTTACTGCCGGAATATTCAGTGAGCGTGCCAAAGCCATATTTGCCGGCACAGCACCGGAATAAGAACGGCTGTAATTTTTGGGAGTATATCCACCAAATCGTGTAGGAATGTCGTAAACCAAAGAATTTGGTAAGATTTCGCCTTCGGTAAGCATTGCAGCATAAAGCATTGGTTTTAACACGCTTCCGGTACTTCTTTCGGAAGTAATAATATCAACATCATAACCGTTATTTCCTTTGCCGGAAGTATTGCCGATATATCCGATAATTTTTCCTGTTTTTACTTCTGCCACTATACAGGCAAGGTTTTCGATTCCGTTTTCTGACAATTTATTGTGATGTTTTTCGATAATATCGAGAAGTCGTTTTTGAATTTCGGGAATTATGGAAGTCCGGATAATTCCGTTATTTTTTTTCTTTTTTTGAACCCGGAACAATAGATGTTTTGCCAAATTCGGAAATGCTTTTAATTTTTCCGGGATAGGCTCGTCCACAGCAAGTTCGTAGGTATTTTTATCAAAATAATTTTTATCGTAAAGTTTTTTGAGCAATCTGTTTCGTTTTTTGGTAAGTTTTTTTCTGTTTTTTCCGATATGAATTAGACTTGGAGCGTTTGGTAATACGGCAAGTGTTGCATTTTCCGCCCAAGTTAAATTTTGTATTTTTTTTCCGAAATACCGCCAAGAAGCCGCTTCAATGCCGACAATATTTCCGCCAAAAGGTGCATTTGAGGCGTAAAGCAATAAAATTTCTTGTTTGGAATACGAAAATTCGATACGAGTTGCAATTACCAATTCAATAATTTTCTCAAAAATTGTTCTTTTTTTGCCTTTGCGGGATAATCGTACAACTTGCATCGTTATTGTACTTGCTCCGCTGACAATTTTTCCGGAAGTCAAATTTTGTTTTACCGCTCTGAAAAAAGATATAAAATCGAAACCAAGATGATAGTAAAATCGTTTGTCTTCAAAATTCGTAACACAAATTTTGTATTTTTGAGGAAGATTTTTTGCCGGCGGAAATCTGTATTGACCGTCTTTTGCGATGTGAGCACCGAGCAATTCGCCTGTTTCATCGGTTATGACAGTACAAAAGGGGTCATTGAATAAATCAGTTGGAATTAAAAAAAAATATAAAAATAAAATTACGCTAAAACAGGGAAGTAATATTTTACCGGTTTTATTTAATTTTATATTTTTTACTGTATATTTTTTAATTTTCATTTTTTATTGACTGTAGGCTTAATTAATTTGTCGCATCAAAGATAAACATTCTATTAAACCTTTTTGTACAATTCACAGTCTAATATCTTAAATTTACTTACAACTAACTCTTCAAAGGATTTGAAACCCTTGAGAGTTAATAAAAAACTATTATGAAAAATATAATTTTAATTCTATCAATCTTATCAATTAGTATTTCTGCAAACTCGCAGAATAAATCACGTACAATAACAGGTCCCGGCAGTATTCAAGGAATAATAATAGAAGAAAATGGCGGAAATGCTCTTGAATTTGTTTCTGTGGCATTGTATAAGAAACCAAGTGCAAAATCGTTATCGGGCAATAAAAAAATCACACCGGAAATGATTAAACGTATGCAAACTGATACTTTATTCAAAGATTCTCTTCGTAATGCAGCAATGGAAGCCGCAAAAAAAGCAAAACCCAAAATAGTGTCCGGTTCGATAACAAATGCAAGAGGTAAGTTTTACTTAGAGAATTTGCCTTACGGTGAATATTTAATTAAGATTACATCTCTGGGATATGAGTCTCAAACGATTGATAGTTTGAATATTACGAGAAATAGAATGAGCTTGTATTTGGGGAAAATATTAATGATAAAACAAGTTCTCGAATTAGATGAAATTTCTGTTGAAGAACAAAAATCTTTGTATGAAAACAAAATTGACAAGATGATATACAACGCAGAAACCGATGAAAGCAACAAAACCGGCACCTGCGAAGATGTATTAAGAAAAGTCCCTATGCTTTCAGTTGGTCTTGACGGTGAAGTGCTGTTGCGAGGAAGCAGCAGTATAAAAATACTCGTAAACGGTAAGCCATCTGCTTTATTTTCAAACAATTTGCAGGAAGCATTAACGATGATACCGGCAAGTGAAATAAAACGTGTCGAAGTAATTACAAGTCCTACTGCAAAATACGATGGTGAGGGAGCTGCCGGAATTGTAAATATTGTAACAAAGAAAAAAGGTCTTGAAGGATTTTTTGCATCAGGAAACCTTAATTTTGATTATTTCCGTCCTTCAACCGGTTTTTCATTTAATCAAAAAAAAGGAAGGTTAAGTACACATGGCAGTATAGGAATTTCAAAATCATTTCCAAGAAATGCAACTTCCGACTATTACAGAGAAGATTACATTAACGGTATGACTCGAAAACTTAGTCAAACTGGAATTTCAAACAGAGAACATGTTGGGGCTTATGGAAGTGGTGGTTTGGAATTTGAATTTAATGAAAGTAGCAGTATCAATAGTTCTTTGAATTTTCATAAGTTTGATATGAACAGAACAACTAATACTCAAATATATTATTCCGACCCCATATATTTATTGGAGCAAGAATATATGCGGACTAATATCGGCGAAACAGAAAGTAATTCTATTGATTGGAATACAGATTATCTGAAAAAATTCAAGAAAGAAGGACAGGAGTTATTTATCGCCTTTCAATATAATAATAGAGATAGAAATGAATACACCAAAAACACTCAAACTGCCAATGATGAGAACTATCTGTTTTATCCGGAATATAATTACAATCTGGGTAATAATACAGAATATACCGGCAGCATAGATTACACGCATCCTTTTACTGAAAAAATAAAACTTGAAACCGGTCTGAAATCAATAAACAGAAATTTTATCAGCGACTATGGTTTACAACAAGAAGATTCTTTATCTAATATTGAAAATACATCATCGGATATTCTTGATTATAAACAAAATGTTTACTCTGTTTACAGTTCTTTATCCTTTAATTTGGTTAAAGATATAGGTATAATAACCGGTTTGAGATACGAAAAAACCTCAATAACAGGTAATTATATTTCAAGGCTTAGTAATTTTTCAAATTCTTACGATAATTATATGCCTAATCTGATAATTTCAAAAAACTTCAAAAATTTCAGCTCTGTTAAACTAAGCTATAATAACAGAATTAGTCGCCCAAGTATGTATTATTTAAGTCCTTATGAAAATAGCAACGACAAATTAAATATTAAAAAAGGAAATCCGAATTTGAAACCTGAAACTTCTCATAAATTTGAACTTAGTTACAACACTTTTATCAAGAAGAAAATTATGGTTAATACTTCGGCATATTATCGAACTACTACTGATGAAATTCAACCAATAACAAGCATTACAGAAGAGGGAGTTTCTGAAACTATTTACGAAAATTTAGGAACAAATAAAACAGTAGGACTTAATATATTTTCAAATTATCGTTTGGGTAAGAAATTCAATTTTAATGCTTCTCTAAATTTCTATATGCAGGAAATAACTGCAATAGAAAACGGTATTGAGCTAAAAAACAGTGGTTTCGCTTACAGTGGAAATATCGGAGCTTTTGCTACATTGAAACATGGATTTAAAATTAATACTTATCTGTATTTCAAACCTTCGAGGATAACAATACAAGGCGATAGGTCAGGGTTTGTTTTTACAAGAATAGGAGCAAGCAAAACTGTCTTAAAAGAAAAAGGAACAATCGGATTAAGTATTAGAAATCCTTTTATGGAATATTTAACATTCAAAACAAATACAGAAGGTGATAATTTTATTCAAACTTATGATTACAACCGACCATTTCGTTCAGTGGGTCTTACATTTTCATATAAAATAGGAAAATTAAATATAAAAAAACAAAAGAGAAGAAGAGGTATTTCAAATGATGATATGAAAAGTGAGGGAGGCAATAATGGAGAGTAAAAAATGTCAAGTCTAAATGTTGGTAAAACAATACAGATAGTGTGGCAAAAGCCGTTAAAAATCTTAAAAATAACGGAGAAAATATCAGTACAAAAACATTTATGACCGGAATAATAAAAAATAAAATTTGTCCGGTCTGAAATTTATATCTAAATTCAGCACGTCTAAAAAAAAACAGTTTTTATTTAAACCGACCTGTATATTTTGATGAAACGGGCAGATAATAAAAGTATGTATATAATATATTAAAAATTATTCAATTATGAGTTCGGTATAAAAAGCCCCTAAGGGGCTGATTTTGAAAAAATATACTTTTTAGACTGAACTCAATCATTCAAATCACAATAAATGCAAATTATAAAAATAGGAACACGAGGCAGTAAACTTGCTTTGTATCAAGCAAATAAAGTAAAAGATTTGCTTAGTAAGGAATTTCCCGATAATAATTTTGAAATTGTTGTCATAAAAACAAAAGGAGATAAAATTCTTGATGTCGCACTTTCAAAAATAGGCGATAAAGGCTTGTTTACAAAAGAATTGGAAATTGAACTTTTGAACGGAAATATTGATATGGCAGTCCATAGTTTAAAAGATTTGCCGACGGTATTTCCGGAAGGTTGTAAACTCGCCGCCATTCTTAAACGTGCGGAAGTCAGAGATGTACTGATAAGTAAAGACAACAAAAAAATTTCGGAACTGCCGGACGGTGCCGTTATCGGGACATCTTCTTTAAGACGTATATCGCAAGTTTTGAAATTTAATCCGAAATTTAAAATAAAAGACATCAGAGGAAATGTAGAAACTCGTTTACAAAAACTGAAAAACGAAAATTATGATGCTTTAATTATGGCGGGTGCAGGAATAATACGACTTGGTTTTGAAAATAAAATTACCGAATTGTTAGACCCTGAAATTATTCTACCGGCAGCCGGACAAGGAGCAATAGCGGTCGAAACCCGAATAAATGATGAATTTATCGACAAAATATTAGAAAATATTAACCATGAATTTACGGAAAAATCTGTCTTTGCCGAAAGAACTTTTTTACAATTAGTTGAAGGAGGTTGTCAAGTTCCGGTTGGTTGCTATACTAATATGGTAGGCGAAAAATTTCATATAACCGGACTTATTGCAAGTATTGACGGTAAAAATACTATAAAAGAGATAGTTGCCGGGAAAATTGAAGATTCTTATGAAATGGCAAAAGTGCTTGCCGAAAAGATGCTAAAGCAAGGAGGAGCTGAAATTTTAAGCGAAATATATTAAGTGAGTTTAGTGTAAAAGGCCCCTTAGGATTTAATTTAACAAAATTTAATAAATCTAAATATCTTATTCCCGGATATTTATTTCAAACCCTAAGGTGCTGATTTTGAAAAAATATACTTTTTAGACTGAACTCACTAATAAAAATGTTTTTTTTATCGTGAAAAACCTAATTACATTTATAAAAAACAATAGTTTTTTTCTTGTTCCTTATATCGCAGTATCATTTTTTCTTGTGATACTTATTTTTACAAACTCGAAAGCCGAATTACACATTGCTTGTAATGAACATCATAACACTTTTTTTGATTTTTTCTTCAAAAACATTACTCGACTTGGCAACGGACTTGTAATTGCGATACTTATAATTATACTTCTTTTTGTAAAATTCAAATATGCGATTATTGCCGGTATCGGTAATATTTCGGCAATAGCTGTTACGCAAATAATTAAACGATTTATAATATCAAAAAATCCTCGTCCGCTAAAATTTTTCTCCGATTTTTCGGATACAGCTTACAATTTATACATCGTTCCCGGCACCGAACCGACAAATTGGTATTCCTTTCCGTCCGGACATACAACAACTGCATTTGCAATGTTTCTTTTTTTATCCGTAATTTCAAAAAATAAAATTCTGAAATTTATATTTTTTATAATTGCTTCTTTAACAGCATATTCAAGAGTATATCTTTCTTTTCATTTTATTGAAGATATAACCGGTGGTGCATTTATTGGTTGTTTTTTTATGACGATTGTTTTTCTAATATTTGAAAATAAAAATAAAATTTGGTTCGATAAAAAAATAAATTTGAAAATTAAAAATTCATAGGTTTTAAAAATATACTATTTTTGTAAAAATTTTAAAACTTTAAAACTTAATCCGGCACAGATGCAACAAAAAATAATAATATACGATTTCGGGTCGCAATACACACAGCTTATTGCACGCAAAGTAAGAGAGTTAAATGTTTATTGCGAAATTCACCCCTATAACAATCCTCCGGCACTCGATAAAAGCGTTATCGGTGTGATACTTTCCGGAAGCCCGTTTTCCGTGCGTGATTCGGAAGCCTTAATTCCGGATTTAAAACCGATAAAAGGAAAAATTCCATTACTGGGAATTTGCTACGGAGCACAATATATGGCTCATAATTTCGGAGGAGAAGTCGCTCCCGCCAAACACAGAGAGTACGGAAGAGCAAATTTGAAATATGTCGATAAAACTTGTCCGCTTTTTGCCGGAATTTCAGAAAATACACAAGTTTGGATGTCTCATGCAGATACTATAGTAAAATTGCCGAATAATTTTACTGTTACCGCAAGCACTGCCGACGTTCAGGCAGGAGCATACAAAATAGAAAACGAAGAAACTTACGGATTACAATTTCACCCCGAAGTTTATCACAGTACGGAAGGTAAAGAAATCCTGAAAAATTTTGTAGTCGGAGTTTGCAAAAGCCGGCAAGATTGGACTCCGGACTCTTTCGCCGAAACAACTATCGAAAATCTGAAAAACAAACTTAAAGACGACAGGGTAATACTCGGACTTTCCGGTGGAGTGGATTCTACCGTTGCGGCGGTCTTGTTGCACAAAGCAATAGGGAAAAACTTGACTTGCATTTTTGTCGATAACGGACTTCTTCGCAAAAATGAATTTGAACAAGTTTTGGAATCCTATAAAGGAATGGGTTTGAATGTAAAAGGTGTTCGTGCCGGCAAAAAATTTATAAGTAATTTGAAAGGAGAAAGCGAACCGGAAAAAAAACGTAAAATTATAGGAAATACTTTTATTGAAATTTTCGACCAAGAAGCATCTAAACTCGAAAATATTACTTGGCTTGCTCAAGGGACAATTTATCCCGATGTTATAGAATCAATATCGGTAAAAGGACCTTCTGCGACTATCAAATCGCACCATAATGTTGGAGGTTTGCCGGATTATATGAAACTAAAAATAGTAGAACCTTTGCGTTTGATATTTAAAGATGAAGTAAGAAGGGTAGGGAAGTCCTTAAAAATCAGTACCGAACTACTTGGCAGACACCCGTTTCCCGGACCGGGATTGGGAATTAGAATACTTGGTGATATAACAGAAGAAAAAGTACGAATTTTACAAGAAGCCGATGATATTTTTATTTCCGGACTTAAAGAATTTAATTTGTACGATGAAGTTTGGCAAGCTTTGACTGTTCTTTTACCTGTAAAATCCGTAGGCGTAATGGGCGATGAGCGTACCTATGAAAGTACAGTAGCCTTAAGAGCCGTAAGCTCTACCGACGGAATGACAGCCGACTGGTCTCGTTTGCCCGGCGATTTCCTTGCCGAAATTTCCAACAGAATTATAAACCGTGTAAAAGGCATTAACAGAGTGGTTTACGATATAAGTTCAAAACCACCTGCAACAATAGAATGGGAGTAAATAACAACGAACAATGAGTTCGGTATAAAAAGACCCTTAGGGTTTGATTTAACAAAACTTAACAAATTTAAATATTTGATTTACAGTCTTTTAATTAAAACCCTAAGGGTTTGATTGCGAAAAAATATACTTTTTAGACTGAACTCATAAATTACAATGAACAAATTATTTAAAAGATTTTGGATATATCAGAAAGAGCGTTTTCCGTTGATAGCAAACTCAATAATGATTACTGCTTTTACCTTTTCGGCGATAAGTTATTCCCGAATTTGCAGAGGTGAAACGGGTTTTATTGATTGGTCGGATTTTGTAATCGGTATTTTTGCAACAATTACGCTATTTTTATTGGTAAGAATTTTCGATGAATTTAAAGATAAAGAAGACGATGCAAAATACAGAAAATACTTACCTGTTCCGAGAGGTTTAATTTCATTGAAAGAATTAAAATATATAGGTTTTGCAGTTGCAACAATTCAAATTGCTGTTCTTGCCGTTTTTCAGATTGAAATGTTCTTGCTTTATGCAGTGGTAATAGCTTATCTGTTACTTATGCGAGTTGAATTTTTTGTCCCTAAGTGGTTGAAATCTAAACAAATGATATATATAACTTCACATATGTTTATAATTCCGCTTGTCGATATTTACTCAAGTGGTTTGGATTGGCTTTTGGACGGCTCGAAACCTCACGCAGGCTTGTTATTTTTTTTCGCAGTATCATATTCAAACGGTCTTTTGCTTGAGTTCGGAAGAAAAATACGACACCCCGAGGGTGAAGAAGAAGGAGTTGTATCTTATACCGGAATGTACGGAACGGTCGGCGGTGCGGTTTTGTGGATTATAACTTTATTTGTAACAATGATTTTGTCAATAGTAGCTTCTTTATATGCAGGTTACGGTGCTTTATCGTATATAATTTTCATTGTATTTTTTCTGATATTCTCAACATTTGGTTTTCTTTTTATCAAAAAACAAACCAAAAAACTTTCAAAACTTATAGAATACGCTTCCGCAGGCTGGACTCTTTTAATGTACCTTGCCCTCGGCGGTATTCCGATGCTTAAAAATTTGATATTTTCTTAAATAATCTTATAAAACTTCCGTAAGTTGTTCTAATCGTATTCCTCTCGACCCTTTTAATAAAATATTTTTATCCGCTGTTTTATTATTATTAAGATATTCTTTCAATAACTTAGCTGTTTTGAAATTTTTTATATTTTCGGGTAAAGATATTTTTTCTGTTGCCTTACTGAAATTTTCACCAACGAGATATGTTTGTTCAAAATCATTTTTAAGAATAAAATTTATAATATCAAAATGCTCTTGTTCTGAAATTTTTCCCAATTCAAGCATATCGCCTGCAATTATTATTTTATTTTTACCTTTGAATTTAAAAAAATTTGTCAAAGATA
>JAOZMN010000041.1:7257-13869 GCA_029934265.1 Bacteroidales bacterium | reverse complement strand
TAGATTTATTAAATTTTGTTAAATCAAACCCTAATGGTCTTTTTATACCGAACTCTAATGTGTTTAACAACATTTTATCCGAATATAAAATTGCCGAACACTTTTATAAAGTATCCGGCAATTTTATATTTTTCAAATCGACAATTATAATTCCGAAAGATATTTTTCGGCATCAATAGCGGCTTTACAACCACTTCCGGCAGCTGTAATTGCTTGTCTGTAAGTATCATCTTGAATATCACCGGCGGCAAATATTCCTGGCAGTTTTGTTTTTGAGCTTCCGGGAATTGTTTTTATATACCCGACTTCATCTGTTTCCAAATAGTCTTTAAATACCATTGAATTAGGACGATGCCCTATTGCCACAAAAAATCCGTCGATTTCTATTTTCACTTCTTCTTCCTCCGGAGTTCCTTTTTTCTTTATTAAAGTTGCACCGGTTACAACGTTTGTTCCCGTTATTTCTTTGGTATTGTGCTCGTACAAAACTTCGATATTTGCAGTATTTTCTACTCTTGCTATCATTGCTTTTGAGGCTCGCATATAGGATTTTCGTATTATCAAATATACTTTGCCTGCAATTCCTGCAAGATATGTTGCTTCTTCGGCTGCGGTATCACCGCCTCCCACAACTGCGACGGTTTTTCCTTTATAGAAAAATCCGTCGCAAGTGGCACAGGCAGAAACCCCTCCGCCTTTAAATTTTTCTTCTGATTCCAAACCGAGATATTTTGCGGTTGCTCCGGTAGCGATAATTACCGTTTGAGCTTCGATTATTTTTTTTTCGTCTATTACTAATTTGTACGGTTTTTGCGAAAAATCAACTGATGTTACTTCTCCCCAACGAACTTCCGTTCCGAATCTTTCTGCTTGTGCTTTCAAGTCTTCCATAAGAACAGGTCCGGTTACGCCTTGCGGATAGCCGGGAAAATTATCGACTTCCGTTGTAGTGGTAAGTTGTCCGCCGGCTTCTTGTCCTTGTATTATTACAGGTGATAAATTTGCACGAGCGGCATAAATTGCAGCTGTATATCCTGCAGGTCCGGAACCGATTATCAAGCATTTAATTTTTTCGGCTTCTCCTTCAATTTTCACTTCTTTTTTTTCTTCTTCTACGTTCAATGATTTAAAAAAACTCATATCTTCAATTATTTTAATTTTTAAGGTCTCCGACCTATTTAATGGGGTAAAACCGCATTTGTAATATATTGATAATATGACTATTATACAAATACTTATACGGGAAAATTTATACTATGGTACTTAAAATTTATTTGCAAATATATATTAAATTTTGAAGTTGTGAAATTTTGAAATTATGATTTTTTAACCGGTTTTACAAAAAATCCGATAATACCTTTAATAAAATATCTTTTTTTATCGGTTTTTCGAGATATTCATCACAACCGGCTTGAAAACCTTTTTCTTTTTCGTCCGGCATTGCGTAAGCAGATTGAATTATTATCGGAATTTCGGGACGTATTTTTTTTATCTCCTCAGTTGCAGTATATCCGTCCATGACAGGCATTTTTACGTCCATAAGGATAATGTCTATATTTTTATTCGTTTTTACTTCATCAAATGCTTTTTTACCGTTGTTTTTCCAAATAATATTTGCATTACTTTCCCGAAGTATCTCTCTGATAAACAAATAATTCATCTCTTCATCTTCTACAATAAGAATATTTTTATTGCTCCAATTGTGAGTAGGTATTATTTCTTCAAAATCATCTTTATCGGGAATAATTATATTATCAGATTTCGTATTTTCATAAATTTCGCTCGGAATTGAAAAACGGAATGTAGTTCCTCTGTTTTCTTCGGAATCTACAGCAATAATACCTCCGAGCATTTCCGTAAGTCCTTTCGATATTGATAAACCAAGTCCTGTTCCTCCGTAAAGTTTTGTTTTTGATGCCGGTATTTTTGAAAATCTGTCGAAAATATATACTAATTTTTCGCTTTTTATGCCAAGTCCGGTATCTTTTACGTAAAATTCAAGAAATTCATCAACACCTATTTTTTTACAAGTATATCCAAATTCAACACTGCCCTCTTCTGTGAATTTCAAGGCATTGGCTATCAAATTAGTAAAAATTTGATTAATTCGGAAAGGGTCTGTTACGATAGTAAAATTATCATCTTTAATTTCAGCATTTACAATTAGTTCTATATGATTTTTACCAAGTCTTGCTTTGTGTGTTTCAAATGAATACTTAATGTCTGAAAGTATTTTGTTAATAAAGCACGGCTCTTTGTTTATTTTTATCTTACCGGATTCGAGTCTGGAAACTTCAATAATATCGTCAATAAGTTTCAGAAGTTGGTCTGCATTTTGGTTTACTTGTTCTATATAGATAAGTTTTTTTTCTTCGGTAAGGTTCGGTGTCGATAAAAGTTGTGAAAATCCGACAATGGCATTCATCGGGGTTCTTATTTCATGCGACATATTCGATAAAAAAGAAGTTTTCATCGTATCGGCTTGCTCTGCGTTTTCTTTTGCTTTCTCTAATTCTTTTTCGTATTTTTTTTGCTGAGTAATATCCGTGATAACTCCGATAATTCCGACAATTTCGTTATTTGAATTATAAAAAGGCGATTTATTTACAATTACATTATGTGCTGTATCGTCCGAGTATTTTAATATGCTTTCATACTCTCGTTTCTCTCCGGTTTCTATTACAATAGAATCAATCTGTTCGTTAATATTTGCTCTGTTTTTTGTAAGTATATTTTTGGATTTTTTACCGATTAATTCATCTTTTGTTTTCCCGAGACGGGTGCAAAAAGTTTCATTACAGGCAATAAAATTTAAGTTTTTATCTTTAATAAAAACCGGGCTTGAAATCATGTCGATAATCGTGTTCTCAAAAATAAGTTCTTTGTCGGCTTGTAAAACGAGTTTTATTATATTTAAAAGTTCAAACTTATCTGCTTCCGAATTGATAAAAGCAACTGCTCCTTTTTCTTGTGCTTCCGTTTTTGCTTCCAAAGTCGAATTATAATTTATTTCGGCAACAACGGGAATGGTGCAGTGTTCTATTATCGAAAATATTTCTCTGTCAAAACCTGATATGTCGGTAATTAACAGGTCAAAATCGGCATTACTTGTTACTTTTTTTATCAAGTAAATATTATTAACTTCTACAAAATGAGTTTTATTTTCTGTTAATATTTTTTTTATATTTTCCGAAACGTTGTTTAAAACTATTTTCATATTATCAATATATTTTATCGAAAATCGACATATTATGACTATGAATCGCCCTCGACTTTTTGACACTAAAACTACAATCAAATAAACCATTCGCAATAGTTGTACCAATTATTAAGTTTTTTACTTTTATCTAAAAAAACTTTCCTGATTATCTGCATATACGAAAAAGTTTTTTAAAGAAAATAAAAGTAAACACTGTAAAGTCAGAAAAAGACACTTGCAGGTGTTAATTTTATTTAAGTTTTAAATGTTTCGGTACTCTTTCCAAAGAAGTTATTGTTTCGTTGGTTTCATTCTCTCTGATAATGTGTACTTTACCCTCTGTATCTATCATTACGACTTTGGGACGTAAAGTTATAAACTGCATCCATTGGGTAACGTTGTAAGCCCCTACCCTTTTGAGTACTATGTGTTCTCCTTTTTCCATAGGCGGAAATTTTATTGCGGCTCTAATTACATCTATATTCATACACAAAGGACCGTAAATTGTGGTGTCTTCGCCGATTTTACCGGCATTTTGAGCAGGATAAATTTCGTGTTCGTACCAGAAAGAAGTAAAAAGCATATTTACTCCCAAATCAATAATCATTGAACGTCTGCCGTCCGCAAGTCGTTTGTTGGCAAGGACTGAACCGAGTATATATCCGGCATCGTCGATTAATGCTCTTCCTGTTTCGAGAAACAAAGTCGGCATTTTTTGCGGATTTATTTGCGAATTGATAAGTGCATTTGCGATTGCATCTGCATATTGGTCAAAAGTCGGACAGGTATCTTTTCCGGGCAAATATGCTCCTTTAAGCGTATTTTTGGAAGCAAAACCTCCTCCCATATCAATATATTTTATATTATGATTATATTTTCGGTCGAGTTCTACTGCAAGTGAGGCAAGTTTTCCTGCTGCCACACCGTAAGCGTCAGGGGTCATTATATATGTTCCGATGTGTGTATGCAAACCGACAAGGTCAAGTTTTTCGCTTATCATTATTCTCTTGAGTGCGTTCCATGCTTCGCCGTTTTCGTAATTGAAACCGAATCTGTCCCAACGAGGATAAATTCCGGTGTCCATATTTACTCGTATCGCTACTTTGGGACGTTCTTCCATAGTTTGCGAAAGTTCGATAATTGTATAAAGTTCATCAAAATGGTCGATATGTATGTACGAGCCGTTTTTTATTGCTTTTGTTAAGTCTTCTTTGCTTTTGTGCGGACCGTTAAATATTATTTTATTGCCTGAAATTCCATTTTCTCTTGCTTTGTCGTATTCAAAACCTGAAACGACTTCTGCCCAAGAACCCTCACTGTGAAACACTTGGCAAACAGAATTCAAATAATTGGTTTTGTACGACCACGCAAATTGAACTTTCGGATATCGTGTTGTAAAAGCAAGTTTTGCTTCTTTATAAGTATCACGAATTGTTTTTTCGGAAATTACAAAAACAGGCGAACCGTAATCTTTTATAAGTTCTTTTACGGCTACTCCGTCTATTTTCTCTATTATCGGCACGCCGGGTGTCATTCCGAATTTATCCGTAACTCCGGCATTTATTTTATTTATTATCGGTCTTTCGTATTTTAGTTTTGCCATGGTTTTGAAGTTTTGAAAAATCTATGATTTTTCAAATTTGCTCATTGTTCATTGTAATTTGTACATTGTTTAAATTTCTCCTTTTATTGATATTTGTTCAAATTGTGAAATATCTCCAATCATATCATAAGAATATCGAATAAACATTTTACCGAAATCGTATGTTTTAAATGGTTCGACTTTTTTATTAAGTGCGAGATTTATAAGAGCTTCCGGCAAATTTTGTCCTGCCCCGACGGCAAGATAGACCCAAGCCGGTATTCTTGGATTTATTTCGATAACATAATATTTATTATCGGAGGTTTTAATTATTTCAAGCTCCATTCCTCCTCTCCACTCGGTTTTAGCGATTAAATCATGAGTTATTTTTATCAATTTTTCATCATTTAAAGTAATTCCACCCCATGCTTTACCTTTGTCGGTAATATATTGTTTTCGCATCGGGACTGCACCTATGGTATTTCCTTTACCGTCGCCGAGTGCAACAACATTTACTTCCGTTCCTTTTACAAATTCTTGAATAATTATCGGAACTCCCCATTGAGCAGATATTTTATTGAAATATCCTGTAACCTGCATAGGATTGTAAGCAATGTAAGCATCGTAAAATTTGCCTTTTACCAAAACCGGATATTCAAAATCTTCCGAAAGTCGGTTAATATCCGATAAACTTGTAATTGCTTTGCTTTTAGGAATATCTAATCCGTATTTTTCGCCGTATTCGGAAAGTACCGATTTATGACGCTCTTCAAATTGCTTTACTGTCGGCAAAAAAGTTGCTATGCCCATATCCGCAAGTTCTTTTTCGGCTTTCATGAAAGTAAAAAGTTCTGCATCGAAATTCGGTATCAAAACATTGATATTTTCTTTGGAATTTATGTATTTTATTCGTTCCAAAACGATGTCTTTTCCGCTTGACGGATAAGGAATTTGATAAACTTTATCGCTTACGTTATCCATATAAATTCCGGGCTCCAAGTTTTCGTAAGCAAGCCCGATAATACGGACATCAAAAGATTTTGCTTCTCGCAAAGCTCTTATTACAGGTACGCCGGGACCGGGATTATCAGTATTGTTTAAGCCTGTTACTGCTATTGTATATTTTGGTTTCATCTTTTTATGTTTAAAGTCTTCGACCTGTTTTATGGGATAAACCGTATTTATAATATGATTATTATGTAAAAGTTAATACGGAAAAAATTATGCTTGGGTACTTACTACTCCAATAAATTATATTTTCTTAAGATATTTTCAAAATCGTGAAAATTATGCTCGTAAATACCCGGCGGAACATCATATTTATCGGTTATATTTTTTTTTATTTCCGCTTCGGTTTTACCTTCTTTAAGTTGTGTTAAAATTTCTCTTCCCGTTTCGTTCAACGAAAACGTGTCGCCTGTACCGGCATCGAAAACAAAACCGGATTCGCTTATTGCAATATTTTTATTTATTTTCATGGTTTATAAGTTTTGAAGTTTATTTTTGTATATCAAATTAATAAAGTTCTTCCAAAGATTTTCTGCTTTTTTTGTCGCTTTGTTTATATTCGGTTACTGACATTCCTGTTTCTTTTTTGAATTGTTGCGAAAGATACTGAACGCTTCCGTAGTCCATAATATATGAAATTTCACTTAAAGTATATTCTTCATTATCAATAAGTTCTTTTACTTTTTCCATTTTATTCAAAATAATATATTTTTCAAGTGTAACGGCTTCGTATTTTGAAAAAAGTTTTGATAAATATCGGTAATTCAAATTTAATTTCTCTACAATATAATCCGTTTTTCTCACTATGGAATTTGTATTATTC
>JAOZMN010000041.1:0-7247 GCA_029934265.1 Bacteroidales bacterium | reverse complement strand
TTATTCATATAATGGATAAGCTCGATAACGGCAAGTTTTATTTGTTCTACAATTTTTTGCTCTCTACCGATAACTTGTTCAAAACCAAGCTCTCTAAGTAGTTCAATAACATCTTCAAAACTATGAAAACGAGTGCTGTACGAAACTTGAACAAAACCTAATTTTATGTCTTCGGTAATTATTCCGTTCCTGCTTAAATTTTCTCTGACAAGGCGAATACAACAGTTACCCGTTACTTGTCATATTTTTGAGGAATATTTTTTTAGTGATATAATTTAGTTCCGGTTTGTCCATACAAGTATAAAAATTAATACTGCAAAATTACAGTAATATTTTCAATAACAAGTTATGAAATTGTACCGTTTTTTTATAAAATTTCGACTTTTTTTGAAAGGAAAGAAAATTTGCAATTAAACTGTAAATATCTTTTCAAATTTTACAGCAAAGTCGCAAACAAAATTATTTATGAATAATATCATCGAATCCGGTATCTTCTTCGAGAGTAATATTTTCATAAATTTCTTTTAATGAAATTGTTATATTCAAATGTTCAAGAGTTATTTTATCATTGAGTTCCGAGTATGATTTATGCACCCACAAATCATTTTTCAGGGAATAACAAGTAACCAATGATGTTTTTTGTTCTATTAAAATATAATGTTTCAAACTTTTTATTTGTTTGTAATACATAAATTTCCTGCCGACATCATATTCTCTTGTACTGTCTGATAAAACTTCCACAATCAATACCGGATATTTTACGGTTAGAGGGTCATCTTCTTTTTCACTGCAACTTACAACTACATCAGGATAAGCATAATGTCCTTTTTCTTTTATGCAGACTTTTACGGCTTCGGAAAATATATCACATTTTTTTTTTGCCAATTTATTATTAAAAGCAACAGTAGTATTAAAAACAATCTTATTATGTATCTTGGTAGTACCAGCCATTGCAAAAAGCTCACCATAATAAAATTCGTATCTTAAATCTGAACTTTCTTCAATTTTAAGATATTCTTCGTATGAATAACTATTAGTTTGCAGTGCTTCCATATTTTAATAACTTATTTTACCGACAAATATACATAATATTCCTGTATTTTCAAAAAACAACGGTAATTATATTATACTAATTCAAGCTCGCCCTCTCTGATAACAGTAATCTCTTCCGAAGTGCAATCAACTACCGTTGAAGCTTTATTATTTCCATAACCTCCGTCGATTATTATATCTACTGTATCTTTATAATTATCATTGATAAGCGAAGGGTCGGTTGTATATTCTATTATTTCGTCAATATCGACAACAGAACTTGTAAGTATCGGATTACCAAGCTCTTTGACTATTGCTCTTGTTATATTATTGTCAGGAATCCTTACTCCGAGAGTTCTTTTTTTGTTCTTGAATATTCTGCTGATTTTATTATTTGCTTCCAAAATAAAAGTAAACGGTCCCGGCAGATTTTTTTTCAATGCTTTAAAAACATCATTACTCATCGGTTTTGTATATTCCGACAAGCCACTTATATCATTAAATATAAAAGAAAAGTCAGCTTTTTCTACCTTCAAACCTTTAAGTCGAGCAATTCGTTCTATTGCTTTGGGTTTATTTATATCGCAAGCAATACCGTAAACAGAATCGGTAGGAACTATTACAATTCCTCCTTTACGCAATATGTGTGCAATAATACGAACGTTTTTATCTTCCGGATTTTCCGGATACATTTTTAATAACATAAACAGTAAATTACAATGAACAATTTACAATGAACTATGAACAAATTATTGTACCATTGCATCACTGAACCATTGAATCATTATTATAATTGTGCAAATGTAAGGATAGTTTTTAAACTTTATGTAACTTTGCGGTAAAATTAAATAATTTCATAAATTTTTTAAAAAGATGATTAATCAAACTCCACAACAATTTATCGATTTCTTGAAAAAAGAAAATATCAAACGTTTTCATTTTATTTATGATGAAAAAAAGGGAAAAGTAATTGCTTCACACAAACAATTACAGGCTGTTGCCGATTTTTTGGATAATGATAAACGAGACTTTGCTAAGCATGAAGGTCTGTTTTTTCAATTAACCGAAAAATACGACATCTTACAAGGAGCTTTCGTACACAGAACCAACAGAGGTCAAGCAGCCGGCGGTGTTCGGTATTGGAGCTACGGCAGTATGGAAGATTATTTCAGAGACGGTTTGCGTTTGGCAAAAGGAATGTGCTACAAAAATGCTCTTGCAGGATTATGGTGGGGAGGCGGAAAAGGTGTGATGATTCACAATCCGAAATTCGACAAAAACGACAGAGAATTAAGAGATTATGTATATAGCGAATACGGACTTTTTCTTTCGACACTTAAAGGTTGCTACGTAACCGCCGAAGATGTAGGCACCAACGTTGAAGATATGAATAAAATATTTTCAAATACTCGTTTTACAACTTGTATTTCTCCGGAACTCGGAGGCAGTGGCAATCCGTCCGTACCGACTGCAAAAGGTGTGATTTCAGGAATGGAAGCAGCTGTTGAAATTGCAGGTTTGGGAACTTTGGAAGGAAAAACTGTTGCCGTACAAGGAACAGGAAATGTAGGCGAGCCTTTAATCAGATTTTTATTTGAAAAAGGTGCAAAAAAAGTAATAGCGGCAGATATTAATCCTGAAAATATAGAAAAAGTAAATAAATTATTTCCGGATAAAAACCTGCAAGCTCGCATAGTTGAAAGAGGTGATAATTCTATTCTTTTTGAAGACGTTGATATTGTTGCTCCTTGTGCTACCGGTGCGGGTCTGAATCCGGAAAGTATCTCAAAAATAAAAGCAAAAATCGTATGCGGTGCGGCAAATAATCAGCTTGAAGATTCCGAGAGAGACGACAAACTGCTTTTTGAAAAGGGAATACTTTACGTTCCGGATTTCTTGACAAACAGAATGGGTATTGTTAATTGTGCAAATGAGCAATATGGCTATGTAAATAACGATGAAATGATTGAAAAACATTTCGATAAAAATTGGGAATTTTCCGTATTTAATATGGCTTATAAAATTCTGAAAGAATCTAAAGAAAACGGTACGCCTCCGGCTGAAACTGCCAATAAAATTGCAGATAAATTATCTCTCGAAAATCACCCTATAACAGGACATCGAAGTTTGAAAATTATAAAATCACTTATCGACAAATAAATAATTGATTATTTTTGATTGTAGATTTATGATTTTGCTTTCGCTTGACTATTAACTCTTTATAAATATTATATATTTTCCGTTCGGTATTACTGACAACCGGACGGAAAATATATAATGAAATTCAAAAATTATCTTAATTTGCTACTTTTTCGAGCAAACTGCCAAGTTTGGCATCTGCTTGAGCTTTTTCTTCGTCTTTTACTTTTTCTTCAAAATAAACATTTGCTTCAAATGAATTTCTCATTCCGGCTGTCCACTCGACAAAATATCTTTCACCGGGAAATTCGATACCCATAAGTAAATCTTTTTTCTCCGGTGATTTTATATTTTTTTCCGTAAAAACGGGAAGAGGGTCATTTGCTTTTACTTTCGGGCGGTCAGCTTCAGCAATATGTTTCCAACCGAGAGTATTGACAAAACCGTTAATAATATTTGCAGATATTCGAGCAACAACATCAATATTTCCTGTAAGCTGGAAGTTTTCAACGTGCTCTCTTGCGTTATCTGCAATTATTTTTTTCAGATTTACACGATTTTTATTTTTATCGAGTTCCTTTATTATAAGGTCTGCAATTTTCTTTTGCAAGCCCAAGTGCCAAAGTACGTCTTCCGATTTTAAAGACTCAATATGTTCAAGCCATTTTCCAAGTAAATTTTCGGAAAAAATAAATGCTCTGTCTCTGACTTCTTGCGGATTATCCGTATCATTTTTTGCTTCGATTAAAGCACAAATATCTACACCTGAATCTTCAAGAATTTGAGTTAAAGCTTCGTTATCATCAATACCGAAATATCCTTTAAGTTTTGTAAGTATGCTTTCCGGAGCTTCACCATCTTCAATATCAATAAATTGATTTAAAAGTTCGACCAAATCGACCGAAACTGTTTTTCTTCCGAGTTTTGCTTCCGTTTGAGTTTTTTCTTGCAAATCAATTTGTTTGCTCATCATCAAATCGAAATATATTTTCCAAGAAAGGTCATCGGAAATTACAAGCCGGTCGATAAAATTACCGAAAGTATTTTTATCTTTTTGCATTTTCATTAAACCCATAAATACTTGTGCGGCATTTATACGAGCTTTTTTAAGTTTTTCTTCGATATTTCCGCCTTGATAAAAATTACTTAACTCGGCGTGCAAATCTTGTTGAAGTTCAATTATTTGCGAACGTATTTGTTCCGTTTTTATTATCGGGTCGCAAGTCGGGGTAAGATATTTTATAATATAGTCTGTACCCGGTTTGTTCAAATCCGTACATTCTTCCCATGCTTCTTGCGGTTTATGAAAATACTTTTTAATATCTTTGTGATTAACAAAAGATTTTTCCATATCTTTCATTTTTTCTGCATATTCCGGTTTTATTGAAGTTTCCGCACCATACTCATCTAATCCGTCATAAATTGTTTTCGACCATTTTGGGTCTCGAAGGCAGAACAAGTTTTTAAAACTTTCTCTTGTATCCCATTGCTCTATCCATTTATCACCAACTGAAATTCCCATTTGGTCGGCAAAATTTGCTCCTACCCTTGCTGTCCATTTTGCATTATGCGGACCGAGGTCGCCGGGTTTTTCCGTTGCGGGATTTCCTGCAAGTTCGATGTTGAATTTAGTGAAAACCACGAGTAAAGGTATCAATTTTTCTATATCGTTTTGATGTACCAAAGAAGCCAACATTCTTTCACGTTCTTCACGAGCTTTCGGAGTTCCGCCGTGTGTGGTTTTTATCCATTCGTAAAGAAATTGTGGTAAATCGGCAACTTCCGGCTGTTTGTTGTCCATACAAAAAAGCAAAGTACTTATTTCATAATTGAAATTATACCTGTCGAACAAAAATGCAACTTTCCCTCGCAGGAAAACGAGAAGTTTGTCATCGTTTGGCTTTTCCTCGAAAGTTTCTTCCGGAATTTGTTGTCTCGAACGTGCTCCGGGAAAATCAAGTACATCTGCATCTTTTAAGAATGCTCTTTGCGGGTGGTCGGCGGTTTCTTTGGGGAGCGGTAGTACTGCTTCGGCAGTTAAAGCACTTACAATACTTCTGTCCAAAGTCGTGATAAGCGAATTATCATTATAAAGATTAATTTTCGGTTTATCTACATCTGAGTAAAACTCTCGGAGACGTTCTACGTCAAGTATTGTATCTAATTGTGGCGTGAGTGCGGCAAGTTCGCATCTTACAACCGACAAAAATCCTATTTGTGCCAATCCGAAACTCAATCGTTTGAAAAGGTCGGTAAAAAACGGTTGTTTTCCCCAAAGAATTTCAAATATTTCCCAACGTTTTGATGCTTCTATATATGGTACTATTTCTGCTATATCGTCCCAAAAATCTATATTGTTAAGGTCTTTTATAATAAAATGGTCTCTGAATTTGAAATTCAAATATTCTTTATATTCATAAACATCATCTTCATCAAAACCGGGCATTTCGTTTTGCATCATGCTTTTTCTGGCACTTTCGAGTGTTTTGCGAACAGCATCTCGGTCGATAGCATACTGATAATGTGTAATATCGGACATATATCCGTTTGTAATTATTTTGGCTATATCCGCTTGGCTGAAAAGTTTGAGTACATAAGGTTGCTGTCCTTGTTTCCAATCTTCATCTATCGTAAAACGAGAAACCAATCCTGTTGCTTCTTTTCCGCCTCCGGGAGGGTTTATTTTTTCAATAAAATCAACTCTTTCGCCTGTATCGGGAATAACAACTTCAAGAGAATCTGCTTCCGGAGTTTTTGCAAAATTAGAAACAAGGTAAGATTTCCCGACCTGGCTTTGTCCGAAAATAGCTATCGAGGGGCGTTTTGGGATTGCTCTTTTGTATCGTCGTGCGGCACGTCTGTACTTTTTCAGATTATACAAAGTAACTTTTTGTTTATCGTGTTCTGCATTTTCCGATACCCAATCCATTCCATCGCCGATAACACCCTCTATTGTGTTACATAATTCCGTTAATTTTTGATTTTCTTGATTTGACATATATTTTTGAGTTTTTCTTGATTTTCTTAATTTTTCCAAAAGTAATAATTTTTTTAGAAAATCTAACAATAAACGTTCCGGTATGTAATATTATTCTTATTTTTAAGGATTTTGAAAAAAAACTTGTATTTCTTCCGAAATTTGCTTTTTCAACATATTAATTTGCTTTTTATTTATATAGGGAAGTCTATCTTGGTCATCAACAGTAAGATATGAAACTGTTGTTCCAAGAACTTTTGCAATTTTTATAAGCGTATTTACGTTGTAATTGTTAGGGTCTTTGCGTTTAAGCATGGTTCGTAAACTTACAACCGGAATATCGGTTTGACGTGCAAGTTCTGCTACTGAAATTTTTTTTTCAGAAATTAATATTTTAAGTTTGCCGGTGATATTCATATTTAAAATATAGATAAAATTACATATTACAAAAATAGAAATAATTACCGGTAAATTAAATTTAATCTTATACCAATGAAACAAATAACTTATTTTTTGATGATTACATTGTTTGTTACAACTGTCGGTTGTGCTCAAAATGAAAATTCAAACGATGCGGAAATGATTTTTAAAGACGGTCAGGAACACGATTTCGGAAAAATACAATACGACGGAGACGGTTCTTTTGAGTTTGAATTTAAAAATACAGGAAAAGTTCCTTTAATCATCACTAATGTAAAGTCGTCTTGCGGTTGTACTGTTCCTACTTATCCGAAAGAGCCGATTAAGAAAAAAGGTAAAGCCTCGATTAAAGTAAAATACGATACCAAAAGGGTCGGGACTTTTACTAAAACAATTACGGTTTATTCAAATGCCAAAAATTCTCCGATAACTTTGAGAATAAAAGGAGAGGTGGTTAAAAATAAATAAGAATTAAGTCTATTAAGTATAAAGTTTTTAAAGCCGAAAACATAACAGGCTAATAATCAGGCATTTAAACAAAAATAAAAATTTAAGTTAAATGATTGACATTCAGCAAAATAACTTTATAAACTTTCAACTTTATGATTTTTTAAACTGAACTCAAATAAACTATACTTAATTAGTGCCTGACCAAAAACTCTATACTTCTTGTTATACT
>JAOZMN010000649.1 GCA_029934265.1 Bacteroidales bacterium | reverse complement strand
TCTCGTGCCGTATCTTACACAAAAAATCCTCGTGCCGACAGAAATGATATTGTATTAATTCTTCTTTATATTGAAAATCAACTTATTGCGTATAGAACTTTATTGCCGGATTTTATGTTTTCCGGTAAAAATAAAATTAAGTTTTTTTGGCTTAGCGGAAATTGGGTAAAACCGGAAGAACGTCGAAAAGGATATTCGACAATTTTACTTAATGAAGCAGTAAAAATTTCAGATAATAAATTAATGTTTTCAAATTATGCTCCGGCTTCAAAATCATTATACGACAAATCGGGAATATTTCGAGAAATTGCAAATATTTCCGGAAAACGTTTTTATATAAAAAGTAATTTTGAACAACTTTTATCAGAAAGAAACCGATTTTTTGAAAAAATAAAACTTTTACTTAAAATATCCGACAAGGTTTTTAATTTATTTCTTGAAAAAAAACTTGCCAAGTTACAATTTGAATTTCCGCAAAATTATTCTTCAATTAATTATATCGACAAGCAAACAAATGATTTTATAAATCAATATTCCAAAAAAAATCTTTTCAAACGCAATGCAAATCTTTTTAATTGGATTTTCAAAAATAAATGGATTAGTCCGCAAAATAAAGAAACAGCGGAAAAATACCGTTTTTCTTCCATTGCAAAAGTTTTTAAATATGAAAATATTTTGTTATTCGATAAATCAGGACAAATTTCAGCTTTTTTGATAATAAAAATAAGAGATAAAACTTTAAGCACACCTTATATATATACTTCCGAAAATAATTATTCTCAAATTTCATTATTAATAATAAAATTAATTCAAGAAAATAAAATTGATTTTATAACTATTTATAATAATCACATTATAAGCGAGTTAGAAAAATACAAAAAGCTATTTTGGTTAAATAAAAAAATGAACAAGAAGTTTTTTGCAACAAAAACACTATCCGAAATATTATCAAAAAATAATTATGAAATTTATTCCGGCGATGGAGATAATATTTTTACATAAGTACCATATCGAAAGTTTTTACACATCAATCTTTGTATAGGCATCTATTTATTAATACTTTATATT
>JAOZMN010000314.1 GCA_029934265.1 Bacteroidales bacterium | reverse complement strand
AATTAAAAGTTTCTTATAATAAAATAGAAAAACTTGAAGAGAAACAATTTTTCCCCGAAAATTTAAGGAGAAAAACAAACTTTATGCAACAAGAAGTTTTTAATTCTTATCGTTCGGAAACTGAAATGATGCGTTATATAAAACGTTTGGAATTAAAAGATATGTCATTAACACACTCCATGATTTCACTCGGTTCGTGTACCATGAAACTGAACGGAGCAAGTTTAATGATGCCTTTAAGTAATTCAAAATTCGGAAGTATTCACCCTTTTGTGCCGGCAAATCAGACAAAAGGCTATCGTAAATTATTTAAAGAACTTTCAAAAGATTTAATAGAAATTACAGGCTTTGCCGGAATTACTTTACAACCAAATTCCGGAGCAACCGGAGAATATACCGGTTTGATGATTATTCGTGAATATCAAAAAGAAATCGAACAAGCACACAGAAATATAGTTCTTATTCCGGCTTCTGCACATGGAACAAATCCTGCAAGTGCCATAGCATCGGGAATGAAAGTTGTAGTTGTAAAATGTGATGAAAACGGAAATATCAGCATGGAAGATTTGAAAGAAAAAGCAGAACTTCATAAAGATAATTTATCTGCATTTATGATAACCTATCCTTCAACACACGGTGTTTTTGAACAAGGAGTTATTGAAATGTGTAACATTATACATCAAAACGGAGGTCAAGTTTATATGGACGGTGCAAATATGAATGCACAAGTCGGAATTACAAGTCCGGGTACTATTGGTGCTGATGTTTGTCATTTGAATTTACATAAAACATTTGCAATTCCTCACGGAGGTGGCGGACCGGGAGTAGGACCTGTTGCTGTTGCAAAACATCTTGTAAAATATTTACCCGGACACCCGATTGTTAAAGTTGGCGGAAAAAAAGCAATAAAATCGGTAGCCGCCGCTCCTTGGGGAAGTGCAAGCGTATTACCGATAACTTACGGATATATAAAAATGCTCGGAGCAAAAGGTCTTAGAAAAGTTACTGAAACCGCAATTTTAAATGCTAATTACCTTGCTGCTCGACTTAAAGATTATTATAAAATTCTATATACCGGTAATAAAGAGCGAGTTGCACATGAAATGATACTTGAATGTCGAAATTTCAAAACAGAATGCGGAATTACCGAAAGTGATATTGCCAAACGCCTTATGGATTACGGTTTTCATGCTCCGACACTTTCATTTCCCGTACCCGGAACGCTTATGGTAGAGCCTACCGAAAGTGAATCTTTACAAGAGTTAGACAAATTTGCAGATGCAATGATTTCAATTTATAAGGAAATTCAAGAAATAAAAGACGGAAAGGTCGATAAAGAAAATAATGTGCTTAAAAACGCTCCTCACAGCGAAAAAACACTTTGTTCAACCGAGTGGAAATTTGAATATAGCAGAGAAAAAGCAGGTTTCCCGATTGAATATCTTATAAAAAACAAATTTCAAATACCTGTCGGCAGAGTTGATAATGCCTACGGCGACAGAAACGTAGTTTGCTGTTGTGAACCAATAGAAGCATATTTGTAACTTACGATGAACAAATGACAATTTACAATGAACAATAAAAATTGTCATTTGTTCATTGTCATTTGTTCGTTATAAATTGTTTTTTCCCATTTCCAAGCAGAAGACAAAGCATCGGATAAAGTTCGTTTAGCTTTCCAATTTAATTGCTTTTCGGCAAATTTTGTATCAGCCCAAACTTTTTCGATGTCTCCTTTTCGCCTGCCGACTATTTTGTAATTTAATTTTTGTCCGGTTACTGTTTCAAACTCTTTAACTATTTCAAGAACAGAAATGCCTGTTCCTGTTCCTACATTGAAAACTTCAAAATTTCCGAATTTTTCTTTATTCTTAAGCCTGTCAATGGCTGCAACGTGAGCTGTTGCCAAGTCGCAAACATGAATATAATCACGAATTGCTGTACCGTCCGGCGTATTATAATCGTTTCCGAAAATTTGAAGTTGCTTTCGGATACCGATAGCTGTTTGAGTTACAAAAG
The DNA here is from genome assembly GCA_029934265.1 of Bacteroidales bacterium. GTDB lineage: Bacteria > Bacteroidota > Bacteroidia > Bacteroidales > JAADGE01 > JAOZMN01. The sequence continues at coordinate 1,829 of JAOZMN010000314.1, read as the reverse complement.
GGATTAAATTATTCGGTATTCCCTTAGGCAACTCTCCGATTATTCCTGTTTCATGCGCTCCGATAGGATTAAAATATCTCAATGCCACTACATTAAAATTTGGATTTGCTTTGCCGAAATCCATTAAAATATCCTCCCCTATTTGTTTCGTATTTCCGTAAGGAGAATCGGCTTTTTTAATCGGTGTTTTTTCCGTAACCGGCATTCTTTCTGCCTGTCCGTAAACAGTACATGACGATGAAAAAACAATATTTTTCACCATGTTTTTCTTCATATTTTCAAGAATATTAATAAGTGAAAAAATATTATTTTTATAATATTTTAAAGGGAAATCAACAGACTCACCAACGGCTTTGAAAGCTGCAAAATGTATTATTGTATCAATATTTTTTTGCTTATCGAAAAAATCTTTTGTCGCTTTTGTATCGGCAAAATCAATTTTATGAAATTCAGGTTTTATACCTGTTATTTTTTCAATACCGTCCAAAACTCTAATATCCGAATTAGACAAATTGTCGGCAATAATTACTTTGTAATTTTGTTTTATAAGTTCAATTATTGTATGAGAACCTATATATCCGGCACCTCCGGTTACTAATATTTTCGGCATAATAATTTATTTTTTTTATATAAAAACTCTCAAAAATATTATAATTTTTAAAATAAACGTAATTTTTAGTGTAATAATAAATCCCATTTTGAACTATAATACATACAATCAGTCATTTAAAAGGATAAAAATTAAACTTTGATGTTTGTAAAATATAATATACATTTGCAAAAATTAAAAGAGAATTGATTAATTCAATCCGGATTTTGATAACAAAAATAATTTAATTATATTTGTTTCGGGTTTTATATTTTAATAAAATTTTTATATTACTAATATGGAAATAAGTCAATATATTAAAGATTTTTTGCTCACTAACGAGAGTGTTGTTTTATCCGGTTTCGGGTCTTTTTCGGCAAAATATCAACCTGCGGTTCTCGATAAAGACACAAACATAATGTCGCCACCGACACGAAGTATCGTATATGATGCAAGTGTAACCAAAGGAGAGGGTTTTCTTGAAGCATATATGGCAAAGCGAGAAAAACTCAGTGTGGAAAATGTTACAAAACAGATAGAAGAATATGTTAAAACCGTAAAATCTAAATTAAAAGCCGGCAAAAGAGTCGAGTTTAAAGAATTAGGATATTTTACTACAATAGCCGGAGATGTTATTCTTTTTACTTACCAACCGTCTTCTAATATGCTGCTGGACTCCTACGGGCTTTCAAAAATTTCTATAGGGAAAAACGTTGCCAAAGGGAAGAAGCCGAAAAAAGTTAAAGCCGTAAAAAAAAGAAAGGTGAAGAAAGTTAAATCCAAGAAAGCACCCAAGAAAAAAAGACTTGGTTTAATTATACCGGTGGCATTAGTTGCGATTATAATATTAGGAATTTTTTCCATTTATCAATTTAAGAAATCATGGTGGCAAAAAGGAGAAATTTATGTAAGTGAATTATATCAAAATACAATTGCCGGAGAAAAAGATACCATAAATTTAAACTCCGATACTCTAAATAACGAGCTTCCGGATAATATTGAAATAAAAGATACAATTACGGAAAACAATCCCGATACAAATTTTGTTGAGTCGGAGTCAGATACTCTTGAAAATACCGTTGAAAATGTAGATATACCTGATGATAATACTGTAATTCCGGAAGAGAACGATAATGCAACTACAACAGTTCCGGAAAATAATGACAATGCGGAAAGTTATGACTCGGAAGACATTTTAACTCCCGAATCGGGAAAATATTATTTGATTGCAGGAAGTTTG
>JAOZMN010000313.1 GCA_029934265.1 Bacteroidales bacterium | reverse complement strand
TGATTCGATAAAAAACATTATTGCACAAACACAAGGAATTGAAAATTATTCGGAAGTATTAGAAGAAAATGCACTTATCAAAAACAAATCCAAACAAGTTATAGCAATACTTAAAGGTGTAGATGACAATTACGAAAAGACGGTAAACGTTTCCGATTTTATCGGACAGGGAGAGTATAATGTTTCATCAAGTAAGAAAAAAAATATTGTTATAGGTGCCGTAATTGCTTATAAGTTATCCGTTTTTATAGACTTTCCTTCTTTTTTGGACATTCTTATTCCCAATAGATTAAATAAAAATATTTATAATCCGACAAGTGCATTTAATACTGCCAAAGCAATGCCTTTCGGTATCACTTCTGTTGATGAAGAATTTGATTCTAAGTATATTTTTGCAAATATCGCTTTTGTAAGAGAGCTTACAAACAGAAAATCGGACGAAGTTAGCTCTTTAGAACTTAAAATTAAAAACGAGTATGATACAGAAGAGGTAAAATCGGAATTAGAAACAAAATTCGGACAAAATTTTACCATAAAAAACAGACATCAACAACACGCAAGTATGTACAAAGTTATGGAAACGGAAAAATGGGCAACTTTCTTTATCCTTTCTTTTATCATACTGATAGCTTCTTTTAGTATTATAAGCTCATTAACAATGCTGATTATAGAAAAAAAAGAAGATATTTTTACTATGAAAAGTATGGGAGCCGGCAATTTTTTCATAAAAAAAACTTTTGTACTTACCGGTTGGTTTATTTCTGTACTCGGAGCATTAATCGGCTTAACTATTGGCGGAATTATCAGTTTATTACAACAAAAATACGGTTTATTGGAATTTCCGGACGGCGAAAATTTAATAATAAGTACTTATCCCGTAAAATTTCTGTTTTCCGATTTTATTCTCAGTCTTGCTTCCGTATCTTTTATAGGTTTTTTTACGGCTTTGCTACCTATATTGTTTAACGGCAAAAAAATATTTTAAAATATTTTATAACGTAAATTAATGGTGACTTTTCAGTAGCTACGGCATTTATGCCGTAGAAAAATAAACATCACACACATTGGGCTTTAGCCCTTAATTATCTAATAGCTTGGGCTAAAGCCCGATGTTTGTGGGTATTTTCTTATTTTTTAAAAATCAGGACTGCCCATTCTCCCTCTTCTCTTTGTGCAACAAATTTATATCCAACTTTTTCACCGGCTTTTATTACGTCTTTTGCGTCAGTAGTATAAAAACCGCTTAAAAAAACTTTTCCTCCTTTATTTGTGTGTTTATACAGTATCGGTAAATCCGCAATTACAATATTTTTCCAGATATTTTCATAAATGACATCAAACATTTCATCGTTCAAATTTTTAGATGTTCCATGAATAACTTTAATCCCACGCACTTCATTTATCGGTATATTTTCTTTGGCATTATTACAAGCGTTTATATCATTGTCTATCGCAACAGCTTTTTTACAACCGTTTTTTATACTCAAAATAGATAATATTCCTGTTCCACACCCCAAATCGAGAATCTTTTTGCCGGATAAGTTCAATTTTAAAATTTCTTTAAGTATTCCCAAAGTTGTTGAATGATTACCGGTTCCGAAGGCTTGTTTTGGGTCGATTATGATTTCTTGCTTACATTTCGGAAAATCTTTGTGAAAACTTGCTCTGACAACCAAGTCATTTTTTATCACAATCGGCTTAAAATAATTTTTTTCCCATATTTCATTCCAATTTTCATCGGCGATACGAATAAAATTTGATGTAATTTGAAATGGTAATTTTTTTTCTTTCAAATTACGGATTGTTTTTATATCGAAATTATTTACAGAAATATAAGCATTAACTCCGGTGTCGGTTTCCATGAAACTTTCATATCCTTCTGCTGATAATAGTGCAATCAATATTCCTCGAAATTCATCCGTACAAGGATTTATTGTATTTCTTAGTTCTACGCTGTCCATTTATTAGTTTTGAAATTTTGAGTTTTAAAAAACTTTGTCAAAGTTGAAAAAATGAAGACCTTAAAATTGTTTAAAACCGATGATTCCTCTTACTTCTTTTAAGGTTTTAGATGCACTTTCCTTTGCTTTTTCAGCTCCGAATTTAGCAACTTTTCTTAGATAGTCTGTATCAGATGAAATTTCAATTATTTTTTCACGAATTGGAGCATTAAATTTAATTATATCATCTGCAAGCTGCTTTTTCATGTCGCCGTAACGAATTTCGCAGCTTTTATATTTTTCTGTAAAAAAATCAATTGTTTCCTTTTCCGAAACGAGTTTCATCAGTGATAATAAATTTTGAACAGGTTCGGTAAGTGGTGAGTTCATTTCAGTCGGACCACTGTCCGTAACGGCTTTCATAACTTTTTTACGAATAGTTTTTGCATCATCAGTAAGGTAAATTCCGTTTCCTGCCGTTTTTCCCATTTTTCCTGCACCGTCCAAACCCGGAACTTTCACCAATTCGGCTCCAAAATTATATGGTTTCGGCTCCGGAAAATAATCAACTTTATACATTTGATTAAAACGTCGTGCAAATTTGCGAGCCATTTCCAAATTTTGCTCTTGGTCTTTCCCAACAGGGACTTTATGAGCCTTATGAATAAGAATATCCGCAGCCATAAGTACCGGATATGTAAGCAAACCGGCATTTACATTTTTGGGCTGTGTGCGAACTTTGTCTTTAAAAGAAGTTGTACGTTCCAATTCTCCCAAATATGCGTTCATATTCAACAATAAATAAAGTTCGGTAATTTCACGAACATCACTTTGTACAAATATGGTCGATTTTTCGGGATCGAGTCCGGTTGCAAGATATTCTGCAAGAACTGTTTTTACATTATTATGTAAATCTTCCGGAGTCGGATATGTTGTAAGTGAGTGATAATCAGCTATAAAAAAATAGCAATTATTTTTATCTTGCATTTTTAAAAAATTCTTTACTGCTCCGAAATAATTTCCGAGATGCAGGTTTCCTGTTGAGCGTATTCCACTGACTACTGTGTCCATAAGAAATTGACTATTTTTGATTTATGAAATGTAAAGTTCAAAGATTTTTATAATATTGCAAAATTATATTTTAATTTTAAAATTCAAAACTTAATAATATGATTGATTTTTATAAAGAAAAACTTGAAAAATATCAATTTGAATATAAAAACTTGAAAAAAAAGAATAATAAGATTTCTTTATTACGAGCAGGAATCTTTATTATTGCCGGTTTTTCCGGTTATTTTCTTAAAGAATACGGAATAGTTGTTCTTCTTTCTATACTTCCGTTTTTTTTTATTCCTTTTGTTTTATTGATAAGAATTTCATCAAATTTAAAGAAAAAAATTGCTGTTTTTGATGAATTAATAAACATAAATAAAAAAGAAATTGAAGCTCTTGACAATAAATATTCACAATTTGGTTCAGGTAAGGAATTTTTAAATCACGAACATGAATATGCTTATGATTTAGATGTTTTTGGAGAAGGTTCTGTTTATCAATATATTAATAGAACTTGTACCGTTGCCGGAAAGATAAAACTTTCTAAAATTCTTTCCGAACAAGAAAAAACCAAAACACGTATCGAACTTCGACAAGAAGCTGTAAAAGAACTTGAAAATATGACTGATTGGCGACAGAATTTTCAAGCACTTGGTTTGGTTCATACCAAAAAAGAAGAAAATTTTAAAACCGCAAATAAAGATGGTATCAAAAACGAACTTGTAGAATGGGCAAATAAAACAGATACTGCTTTTATTCTCAAACCTATATGGAAAATTATACTGAATGTTTTACCGGCACTTACTATTATTAATCTTATACATTTAATATTAGGAATACAAGGACAAATTTTTATACCGCT
>JAOZMN010000312.1 GCA_029934265.1 Bacteroidales bacterium | reverse complement strand
TTAATGCTTTATTTACCTCCTCGTCTCTGTACGGACGAATATTGTCGTAGTTATAACTTTCCAAGCCTTATATTTTTTTGAAAGCGTAAATATATATGTAATTTTTGTAACAAAAAAACAATATAGCTTTGTTTTTTTGTAAATGCTTGATTTTCAGATGTAATTTATTTTTGATTTTTTACTTATGCTTTTATAACAGGCATTTTTCTGTCCACTTTTTTTACTAATCCCGATAAAACTTTGCCCGGACCGACTTCCGTAAAAGATTCTGCACCGTCTGCTATCATATTTTTAATAGTTTGTGTCCAACGAACCGGAGACGTTAATTGTGAAATTAAATTTTCTTTAATTATTTTTTCATCGGTAATTGCCGTAGCACATACATTTTGATATACAGGGCAAATCGGAGTATTAAATTGAGTTTCGTTTATTGCTTTCTCGAGTTCTTCTTTTGCAGATTCCATAAGCGGAGAATGAAAAGCACCGCCGACATTAAGTTTTAAGACTCTCCTTGCTCCGGCTTCCGTAAGTTTTTCGATAGCGGTGTCGATGCCTTTTATTGAGCCGGATATTACAATCTGCCCGACCGTATTATAATTTGCCGGAACAACAATTTCCGGTATTTCGTTACATATTTGTTCTACTTTTTCATCGTCCATACCAAGTACGGCAGCCATTGTCGAGGGTTCTGTTTCGCACGCTTTTTGCATTGCATCGGCTCTCTGCGAAACAAGTTTTAAACCTGCTTCAAACGATAAACAACCTGAAGCAACAAGTGCAGAAAATTCACCAAGCGAATGACCGGCAACCATTTCGGGTTTAAAATCATCGCCCAAAGTTTTAGCAAGTATTACCGAGTGCAAAAAAATTGCAGGTTGTGTTACTTTTGTTTGTTTTAGCTCTTCTTCTGTTCCTGAAAACATAATATCAGTGATACTGAAGCCGAGTATTTGGTTTGCTTTTTCAAAAAATTCTTTTGCAAGTTCCGATTTATCGTATAAATCTTTTGCCATTCCTATAAATTGTGCTCCTTGTCCGGGAAATAAATATGCCTTCATTTGTTTAAATTTTGAAGTTTTGAAATTGTAAATTTATATATTTTCAGCTTGCAAATATATAATATTTTAATGAGTTTTCGGAAATTGAAAAATAAACTTTATTTTTGCACAATGGAAATAACTTCTATCGAACTGCTAAATATAAAAATATTGGAACCTGTAACTCTTTTAACAGACGTTCTTACTGCTTTTTTGAGCATTGCTATTTTTTTAAAAATAAACAATACACACAAAAACTCTCTTTTGAAAAAATTTTGGATGTGTTTTTTCTTGTTTTTTGGTTTTTCAACATTTTTATCCGGTATAGGACACGGATTTATGGAATATTCCGGAAAATATTTTCTTTATTTCGCATGGATTCTTGGTTGTATCGGTGTTTTTTCAATAGAAATGGCATCAATAATGTTGATTAAAAAACGCAAGTTGGAAAAAATATTTAATTATTTTATAGTAATTAAACTTTTAACGGCGATTATTTTTGTCTTTATTTTAGGGAATTTTCTTGCAGTAACCATAAGTACTGCCATAGGCTTGCTCGGAATAAAAATGGGAATAAGAATTTCTGAATATAAAAAACACAAAAATAATTTTGATAAATTAATAATTATAGCAATAATTATTGCTATTGCACCGGCATTGATACATACTTTTAAGATTTCTATTTCGCCATGGTTTAATCATAAAGATATTAGTCATGTTATACTTGCTATTTCTATTTATGTATTTTATAAAGGTGTATCTTTGGAATTAGAAAGTAAGAAATTTATCCCAAAACCTCGTTTATTATATAAAAACATATAAGAGTTCGGTATAAAAAGACCCTTAGGGTTTGATTTGAGTGTGTAACAAATCCGGGGAAGTTATACCTCAATCATTTTTATTTATAATTAGTGTGCGTCCATAAAGTCATTGAATTTAAAAATAATCTTTTTACGATTTTTTCATTATTTTAATTCGTCTGATACAAAGGCATCTACTTCATTAAAATAATTAAAAACTCATCAAAAATATTTAATTTTAAAAAATCAAGCACTTTATGGACGCACACTAATTAGCCTCGTGCTTTAGCTCGGGGTATTAATTGTTGTATTTAAAGCTTTAGCCAAAACTAATTGCCTGATATAAAGTTTTTTATTTTCGGATAGAGCCTATCTTGCTTATTTATTGACACCGAGCTAAAGCACGGTGCTAATTATATTAATTTAATATATATAAAAATCTAAATCGATATTCCCTTGATATGTTACACACTCAAATCAATTCACTACATTCTTTCTTCCGGAAAAAATTAATAAGCCGATAAAAGTAAATAATCCATTGATAATTAACAATTCAAAACCGAATTTATAGCCTCCGAAAATTATTTGTGAATATTTATTCAGAAAAAAACAAATTATCGGAGATAAAATTGCAACAAAAGGAACAATTTTATCTTTTGTTTTTAATTTGGTAAAAAGTCCGAAAGCAAACAATCCCAAAATAGGTCCGTAAGTATAAGATGCTGCTTTAAATACTGATGTAATAACACTTTGGTCGTTAAGAGATTCAAAAATCACGATTACAAAAAATAATAATACGGAAAAACTTATATGTACGATTGTTCGTTGTTTTTTTGCTTTCTTTTCATCTTTAAACTTATCCAAATTTAAAAAATCAACGGAAAAAGAAGTTGTCAGTGAAGTTAGTGCGGAGTCGGCACTCGAAAAAGCGGCGGCAACTATACCAAGCAAAAAAACAATTCCCGCAAAAATTGAAAATTCACCCAAAGCTAAACGAGGGAATAATTCATCAGTATGTTTCGGTATTTCAATGCCGGCTTTGTGTGCATAAACATAAAGCAAAGCTCCGAGCGACAGAAAAAGTAAATTTACCGGAACAAGAACAATGCTGAACCAAAACATATTTTTTTGTGCGTCTTTTAAGTTTCTGCAAGTCAGGTTTTTTTGCATCATATCTTGGTCTAAACCTGTCATTACTATTGCAATAAAGGCTCCTGCCGTAAATTGTTTGAAAAAATATGTATTCGATTTCCAATCCCAATCAAAAATACTTGAATATTTGCTTGTCTTTACGGTTTTTACAATTCCGGAAAAATCTAAATCTAAACTGTTGCTTATAATTATAATACTTACAATTACTGCCAATATCATAAATAAAGTTTGTAAAGTATCCGTCCAAACGATGGTTTTTATTCCAGCCTTGTAGGTGTAAATCCATATAAGTAAGATAGTTATGGCTACGGTAATCCAAAAAGGAATATTAAAAGCATCGAAAAATGCAATTTGCAGAACTTTTGCTACAAGAAATAAACGAAATGAAGCACCGATAACTCTCGAAAGTAAAAAAAATCCGGAGCCTGTTTTATACGAAAATATACCGAAACGTTTGTTCAAATAACTGTATATCGTAATTAGATTCAGCTTGTAATACAGTGGTAATAATATTGTTCCGATAACAAAATATCCGACAAGATAACCAAGAACCATTTGAAAATATCGAAATTCTATATTGCCGACATCTCCGGGAACGGAAATAAAAGTTACCCCCGAAAGTGATGCTCCAATCATACCGAAAGCGACCAAATACCAAGGTGATTTTCTGTCGCCGGTAAAAAAAGACGATGCGTTACTTTTCCTTCCGGTAAAATATGAAATAATAACCAAAAGCATGAAATATCCGGCTATAACGGCAGAAACGATTAAAGGAGACATTTAACAGATAACAATTTATAATGAACAATGAACAACGAAAAATTAATCTTTATTTTCTTGGTAAAGTTGTAAAAAACTTCATTTTTTAC
>JAOZMN010000648.1 GCA_029934265.1 Bacteroidales bacterium | reverse complement strand
AAGACGTTTGAATTTGTTGGATTTTGTGAAATTAAACCCTAAGGGTCTTTTTATATTTCTTCGCAAGCAGACCCTTAGGGTTTTAATCAAAAAACTGTAAATAAGACGTTTGAATTTGTTGGATTTTGTGAAATTAAACCCTAAGGGTCTTTTTATACTGAACTCAAAAATAGTCAATCACTTAACAAGAACTTGCCTTGCGAATATGTTTTACCTGAAAAATTTGCAGGTTTTCCTTTGCAATTTACATTTCCGTTTCCGTAAATTTCATAAATTATTTTTTCGGAAGCCCTTACATCACAATCAGCTGTCGAATAGTTATATACATAAGTATATCTTGAATATAAATCGTAAGAATTAACATATCCGTAGCCAAAATTTTCGACATAAAAATTTGTACAGTTTCCTGAAAACCGATATTCGCCGGTAGCATTCCAAGCCTTAAAATGCAGCTGATAACAATTAACCGACAAATTTATATTTACAATATTTTTATTTGTTCTTACAGTCAAATACTTCGCTCGTAAAGTATCGCAAGTACTTATTTTACAAGAAGATAAAATATTTATACCGCTTAAAGAGTCTGTACTTATATATATATTAATTTCATCATAGCCTCCCCTGAACCACTCGTTTTTGTTGCTGTCCGAAATACTTAAAAGTTTATTGTTTATCGTGCAATCAATATTTTCTATAATATTTTCAGCTGCTCGAATTTCAATTTTATTTGTATCGGAATGCAGTAAAAATACATTAAATTCATCATTAATTTCAAGAGTGTCGAAATTTTCGAAAATAATTATTTTTTTAACAATTTCTCCGGCTGTAAAAGCTGTTTTTTTGCATGAAATTTGTAAAAATAAAAATCCTGTTACAAAAATAAATTGTAAAATTTTCAATATGGATAGCTGCTGCATAAGTCCGAATAAATAATTGACTATTTTTGATTGTATATTTAAGATTTTGCTTTCGCCTGCTTAATAGTTTTTTTTATAAATATAAGTTCCGTGTAAAATACCCTTAGGGTTTTAATTAAAAAACTGTAAATCAAATATTTAGTTTTATTAAATT
>JAOZMN010000040.1 GCA_029934265.1 Bacteroidales bacterium | reverse complement strand
TTTCGCAAAAAATAAAATACTACGATATTCGGAATAATGACAATCTAAATATAAAATTAGGAAGGGTTGCTTCAATAATACAAGATAAGTCCGGCATCCTGTGGGTAGGGTCTCAGGACGGTTTATACAAAATAAACATAAAAAAACCTAAATTTAAACTCTACAAAAAAGGGAACGGAAAAATTTCTAATTTTACAAGCGACCGTATTTATTCCATTTATGAATACAATAAAAATATTCTATGGCTCGGTACAAGGAAAAACGGTTTAATTATTTTTAACAGAAAAACAAACCAAGTAACAAGCCTTTCCTTTAAATTAAAAGATAAAAAGAGTATAAAAAATATAAATTCAATACATTCAATTTATAAAGACCACGAAAACAGAATACTCTTAGGAACAAACAATGGTGTTTTTATATATACCGAAAAAAATAAACAGTTTATTGAATTATGCGAACTATACGGAATTAAATATAACAGCTTATTTTCCGATAACAGAATTTCAAATATTATTCAAGACAATCAAGGCAACTATTGGTTTGCAAGTTACGGTGGCGGCTTACTGTTCTTTGACGGAAAAGAAATAAAAAGAATAAATATTCCTTCACACAAAATAAATGAAAAACACGATAAAATTATAAGAGTTTTTGAAGACAGTAAAAACAGAATTTGGATATGCTCGTACAATGGTTTGATAAGATACAACACTAAAACAAAAAAATTCACTGAATTTAACGAAACTTTTAGTAAACTAAGTAATAAAAAAGTTCTTTCCATTATAGAATCCAAAGACGGTACCATTTGGGTAGGAACAGGCTCCGGTCTTAACCGATATAATGAAGAAACCGGTATTTTTGAATATTTTACATCAGAAACAGATAATTTCAAAAATGACAATATATACGGAATACTTGAAGATAATTCAGGTGTTTTATGGTTAAGTACAAACGGCGGAATTATCAGTTTTAATCCCCAAAAACCGAAAGACGCAAGAATAACAAACTACGGAAAAAAAGACGGTTTACAAGGAGCGGAATATAATATAGGTTCGTATTTTAAAAGCTCTTCCGGAGAGATGTTTTTTGGAGGAATCAGTGGTTTTAATTCATTTTTTCCCAAACTTATCAAAAAAAACAACTATGCTCCCAAAACAATTATAATATCCGTAGAAAAATCATCTTCAGGAGTATATGAAAAAATTAATTTTGATAAAACAACAAAAATTAAACTTTCTCATACAGAAAACAATTTAAGAATAACGTTTACCATACCGGAATATACCTTTTCAAAAAACAACAAATACAAATATTTTTTGGTATGCGAAAATGATACCGTCGCCCGATACAACATACAAACCAACTTCGTATCTCTTATGCAAGTTTCTTCGGGCGAATATACATTCTATGTAACAGGTGCTAACAGCGACGGAGTTTTCTGTAAAGATGCCACTGTTTTACATTTTACTATTTCTCCACATTGGGCAAAAAGTAATACCGCTATTTTTATTTACATTCTTCTCGGAATTTTATTTATAAGTGCAATAATATTTTTTTCTGTGAAAAACACAAAAACAGCAAACAAAAGAGCAGATGAAAAAGACAAAATAAATAAAATTATCGAGCAAAAAACAGAAGCTCTGAAATTAAAAGATGAAGAACGGTCGGACAGCATAAGATATGCTAAAAGAATTATCGACGCTTTATTGCCCGGAGATAAATATCTTAACCGAGTATTACGGAAATCCTTTGTTTTGTACATGCCGAAAGATATTGTAAGTGGTGATTTTTATTGGATTGAAAAATTTGAAGATAAAATATTTCTGGTGGCAGCTGATTGTACAGGACACGGTGTACCCGGTGCTTTTATGTCTATTGTCGGCTTCGATTTATTAAAAAACATTCTTGCTCTCGGAATATTAAACCCCGGAGAAATTTTAAATAAATTAAATACCGATTTTTCTAAAATTTTTGCTCATAAAACGGAAAAAGAAGAAATGGTAAAAGACGGAATGGATATTTCTGTCTGCGTAATAGATAAAAAAAATAAAAAACTTGAATTTTCAGGAGCCAAAAATCCACTATATTTAATTAGAAATAAATCTATTATTTTTTATAATGCTGACAGATTTTCAATAGGTCAGGACAGCATTTTAAGGCAATCGAAATTTAATACAACAGTTATCGACTTACAAGAAAATGATGTTTTGTATATTTTTTCCGATGGATATGCTGACCAATTCGGAGGCACTCAAGGAAAAAAATTCAAATTACGAAAATTCCGAAGAGTTTTACTGAATATTCACGAAAAAGAATTTAACGAACAAAAAAAAATCCTTAAAAAAACTTTAATTGACTGGAAAAAAGATATAGAACAAGTCGATGATATTTTAATTATTGGCTTTAAACCTCTTGCAGACTAAAGGACTTTGTATTCTTTGTAACCGCAGATTAAAAAAAAAAACTTGCAGACGTATTATATTTTACCCAAAAATAAAAAACCTGCTTACTTTTAAATAAAGTAAGCAGGTTTTTTATTATCTTTTTTATTTATCTTAGTCATATTCAACAGCATATTCTATATGCTCAAATTCGACATCTACAATATCGTCATATTCCTCTCCTGTTTCCTGCATATCTTCATCATCATCGGGATAATACCATTTTATCAGTACATTATGACCGTCATTAGCAATGTCTTCAAATCGGTATAAAATATCAAGAATAACTTTTGACGAAGCAGTATTAAAATAATCCATTTTTAGTACCAAAACTGTTTTTTCAAGCGGAGACTCAGCATAATCATCAAGCCAATCAAGAATTGGTTGAAAAAATTGTGCCACATCTGCAGGAAATGACTTTCCCGACATTTCAAACTTTCCGGCACTTGCATCTAATTCTATAGTGGGAGTATCTTGTGAGCCGTCTATTTTAATAGGTTCCATAAATAATATACTTAATGCTTTCGATAAGCCTGTATTATAAATTCAATTTCTTTTTCTATAAATATACAAAGATTGTACCGGTTTTTTTTAATGTGTTGATACCTACATATTATTAAGATAATATTTTATAAAGTCGAAAAAAAATTTATCTTATGACAAAATCAGCCCAATTTACAGGTCATATTTCTCATAATAATTGTATTTTTTATGCTATCTATAAGCTCTGTATCTTTTATGTTCAAATTTTACTTTTACCAATTCTTCGTATTCTTCTCCGGCTTCTTGTATATCTTCATCATCACTCGGGTAGTGCCATCTTATCAAAACATTGTGTCCTGCTTTTGCCAATTTTGCAAACTTATCCAATATCCCGAGTATAGCTTTTGAAGATGCCGTGCTTATATAATCCATTTTTAAATCAAAAATAGTTTTTTCAATAGGATTCTTAATGTATTCTTCAAGCCATTTATTAACAGGTTTATAGAATGCCAAAGCATCTTCCGGAAAAGATTTTCCCGACATTTCAAACTTTTTTTGAGCAATGTCCATTATTATTCTTGGAGTTTCTTGATTGCCTTCAATTTTTAATGGTTTCATCAGCTAATATACTTTAATTTGTAAAGTTTATTTTTCGCAAAGATAATAATTTTTATTGATACTTCTATAAAAAATAATTCAATGTTATTCTTTTTTACTTAAAATTTCATTATAATGCTTTGTATCGTTAAGTATTTTCGATGCTTCAAGAAAAATTTTATCATTATTGAAAGAATTTAATATAAATCCTTTTTCAAAAAATAGACGCTTACTTACTCTGTTATCTATTGTTGCAATAATATATTTTTTATATTTATTAAGTTCATTCCATTTTTCTTTTTCTGCTTGTTGCTTTAATTCCGAAATTAAATTCAATGTTTTAGAATTGACATCTTCTTTCTTTATCGTTCGTTCCATTTTTTCTAATTGACTTTCCAAATCACTTTTGTAATTAACTTCACCCTTTTTTATAAAATTAATAAAATCATTATATCCGGTCTCTCCAACAGTTAAATTTTCCGGTTTTTCAGAAATATTATTTTTTTTCATATAATTTGTAATGAAATCAAAAATAACAAATTCTTTATCGAGTTTTTTTATCAGCTTGTCTTTCTGTTCGTTGATAACTACAATATCCGGAGCAATACCTCCTCCGTCGTAAACCTCTCTTCCTGCGGAAGTTTTAAATAGGGTTTTCAAAGAGTCAGAAACGTTTCCTACACTTCCGTCCGGATTTCTATGCGAATAATCCAGTGCTTGAATACACCTGCCACTCGGAATGTAATACTTGGCAGTTGTTATTTTTATTTTAGTATTATAACTTAAATCTTTTACGTTCTGAACAAGTCCTTTTCCGAAACTTCTACGTCCTACAATTACGGCTCTGTCTAAATCCTGCAAAGCTCCGGATACAATTTCCGATGCGGAAGCCGACATATTATTTACCAGTACGATTATCGGAATTTGCGTATCTATAGGCAATGCTTTTGCATAAAAGACTTTATTTGACCCGGCTTCTTTGCCTCGCATACTGACAATTTTATTTCCTTTTTCAACAAACAAATTGACGATTCCGACTGCTTCTATCAATAAACCTCCGGGGTTTCCCCGCAAATCGAGTATCAAACTTTTTGCTCCGTCTTTTTTTAAAGACATCAAAGCCTTTCCAACTTCCAAAGCTGCACCACTGTTAAAACCGGAAAGTTTAATATATCCTGTATTGTTTTTCAACATACCGAAATAAGGAACATCGTTAAATTTTATGTTTTTGCGAGCTATTATAAAGTCTAATAAGGATTTTTCATCTTCTCTTTTAATTTTAAGTTCTACACTACTGCCATTTTCTCCTTTCAGTTTAGAACGCATCAGCTCAAAATCAATATCTTTTGTTTGGAAACCGTCAATTTCAATAATTACATCTCCTATTTTCAATCCTGCTTCGTAAGCCGGCATATTTTCAAAAATTTCTCCTACAAAAAGTTGATTATTTCTGTTCAAAATTACAGCTCCTATCCCTGCATAAGTTCCGGTTTGCAAGAACCTGTAATCTTCCAATTTATACTCCGGATAGTATATAGTATAAGGGTCTAACTTAATCAACATATCTTCAATAGCCTGACTAATAAGCTCTCCGGCATCAATATCATCGACATAATACAGCTCTATATCTCTAATTACCGAATGAAAAATATCAAGATTTTTTGCAAGCTCAAAATCATCGCCGTCATCAAAAACTTTATATGCAAAACTTGTAGCAAAAAGTACCGTTATAAATAAAAAAAATAATATAAAAAAACTTCTTGTTTGTAATTTATTTAGCTTCATTCTTTTTTATTTTTAAATTTGCAATGTTTTTTTAAAACATTAATTTTAAATTTCTTGCCATAATAACACAAGATACCATAATATACAAAGGAAATAAACCTTTAAATGTCATTCCTGCAAAAGATATTTTCAAAAAAGAAATATCTTCAGGACATTTATATGAAGAAGACCTTACTTCATATTATTATTGCAATGCAGATAATCGACAAGAACACAATATGTTATATTTTTTCGGAACAAATTATCACGAATCCGAAATAAGTAAAGAATATAAAGAAAACATTGATGTTTCTTCATTTTACTATTCAAACAAAGATATATCCGGCGAGCAAAGTTATCAAAAAGATAAGTTTTTTTACAAACTAATTTGCAACTCAGAGAATAAAAATAAAAAAAACACGATTCATAAAACAAAAATTCCAATTCAAGAACAAAAAAACGAACATCTAATTGAAATAAATCCGCATAATAATTTAAACGATATAGTAGTAATAACTGTATTCATCGGATTTTTAATAATGGCTTTCGTAAAAATAACCGGTAAAGATTATCTTTCAAATATCTTTACTTCGTTTATCAACAAACATTTTGCAAAAATTTTTTACAGAGAAACAAAAAATTCTCCGGGAAAATCTAAATTTCTTTTAGACCTTAATTATTATATTAATACCGGTACTTTTATTGCAATTTCCGGCTTTTTATTTAATATTTCATTTACAGAAACACCTTATCTTTCCATTACCGGCATTACATTTTCTCTTATTTTAATACGAATACTCCACAATATATTCCGACAATTTTTAAGTATAACATTTAAAACAATAAACCAAGAAAAAGAATACAAATTCAACACTTCTTTACACAGACAAATTACAGGCTTAATTATGCCCGTAATTAATATTGCCATTATTTATTCCAATCCTACACTTGCATATATATTTGTGTTTTTAGGGGTTATAATACTTCTCGGAATGAAAATAGCAGACTTTATCCGGCTGGGCAACTTTTTTTTTTCGTCTCAAATTTCCTTATTGTATTTGTTTTTGTACCTTTGCACCCTCGAAATATTACCTTTGATTGCAGGAATTACAGCAATTAAAATATGGATAGTTTCGTAAACAAGGTCTTCGACCTGTTTGATATTACTTACGTATCCTTGTTATTTTGTTATAATCAGAAAGTTACCCACAAATAAACCTATAAAATTTATGTGTGGGTGCAAAAATACAGACTTGAAAAAATCTCTTTTTATTTAGTTAAATAGCTGACAATCGGAATGTTTTTGCATTACCGTCAAGTCGAATAAACTTAAAACCATTTTCTGTGAGTATAAAGAAAATTCTTGTTTCGCAACCGGAACCACAAAGCGATCGTTCGCCGTATTTCGATTTATCCGAAAAGCATAAACTTAAAATAAATTTCAGAACTTTTATAAAAGTAGAACCTATTAAAAGTAAAGAGTTTAGAAAGGATAAAATTTCGATAGCCGAATATACCGCCATAATAATTACAAGTAAAACTTCTGTCGATAATTTTTTTCGTATCTGTAAAGAAATGAGGGTGGAAATTCGTGAAAATTTAAAATATTTCTGTACATCGGAAGCTGTTGCTTTATATCTTCAAAAATATATAGTTTACAGAAAACGCAAAATCTTTTTCGGAGCAAGAACATACGATGATTTGATAGAAATAGCACTCAAACACAAAAAAGAAAAATTTTTGCTCCCTCTTTCGGAATCTCACAAGCCGGAACTGCCTGCTTTGCTCACTAAAAATAAAATAAAATATTCAAAAGCAATATTATTTCGTATAGTTTCCGATGATTTGTCCGATTTAAAAAACGTAAACTACGATATTCTGGTTTTTTTCAGTCCTGTAAGTATTGCTTCTTTATTCGATAATTTTCCGGATTTTATTCAAAACGGTACTAAAATAGCAACTTTTGGGACAGCAACCGCCAAAGCTGCCGAGAAAGCCGGTCTGAAAGTAAATATTAAAGTTCCCACAAAGGAAACTCCATCGATGACTATGGCTCTGGATAAATTCATAAAAGAAAACAAATAAGGTCTTCGACCTGTTTAATGGAACAAAGCCTGATATATAAAAATCTAATTATCATATTTTATATAAATTTTAATTCCGAAAATATTTTTACTCAACAAAATATGGGCATGTTTCAGAAGTGTAAAGTTTAAGGCATTTTGAAATTTTAAAACCGGAGTTTACCGGCTGTAAATGAGGATTTTAAAACTTTCAAAATAACGCAGAAATTTGCACTTATGAAACATGCCAAAATATGCTACCATAATAATATTAATGAAAAAATTTGGTTTATCTAAATACGAACATTTAAAAAAGAAAAAAGATATTTCTCGTTTATTTACAAGCGGAAAATATTTTTTTTCGGGAACACTCAAAATTGCAGCTATTCCCAATAATAAAAATTACACAAGAATATCGGCAAGTGTTGCCAAGAAAAACTTTAAAAGTGCCGTTAAAAGAAATAGAATTAAAAGATTAATTAAAGAAGCCTATCGTCTTAATAAACAATTACTTAATAGTGAAGAAAAATATGATATTATGTTTATTTTTATTTCAAGAAAATTGCCTTTATTTTCCCAAGTAAATGAAGACATGAAAAATTGTCTTGAAAAAATATCTAATTTCAATAAGTTTTAAAATTTCTTTTTCTAAATTTGATGCGTTTTATAATTAATAACCGGGTCTATCGACCTTAAAATTAATATTTATGCTTAAATTATCAGAAAGAGGAAGCTCAATGCCGGCTTCACCGATACGAAAATTAGTTCCTTATGCCGAAGCGGCAAAGAAAAAAGGACTGGAAGTATTTCATCTTAATATAGGTCAGCCGGACATAAAAACTCCGGAAGTAGGCTTAAAAGCTCTGAAAAATTTGAATATTAAAACCATCGAATATTCTCATTCCGCCGGTTTGCAAGAATACAGGAAAGGACTTGCAAAATATTACAAATCAATAAACATTAATGTATCTTACGAAGATATTTTAATTACCACAGGAGGCTCTGAAGCTATTATTTTTGCTTTTTTGGCAACAATGAACCCTGATGACGAAGTAATAATTCCGGAACCTTTCTATACAAATTACAACGGATTTGCAAATCAAGCCGGAGTAAAAATAATTCCGGTAACTTCATATATTGAAAATGACTTTGCTCTACCTCCTATTGAAGATTTTGAAAAATTAATTACTGCCAAAACCAAGGCAATACTTGTTTGCAACCCAAATAACCCGACAGGATATTTATATTCTAAAGAAGAAATAATAAAACTAAAAGAACTTATTACCAAACACAATTTATATTTGTTTTCAGACGAAGTTTACAGAGAATTTTGCTACGACGGACAAACTCACTATTCAGCAATGGAACTTGAAGGTGTTGATGACAACATAGTCTTATTCGACTCTGTATCTAAACGCTACAGCGAATGTGGAGTAAGGATAGGTGCATTGGTTACAAGGAATAAAGACATTATAAATACGGCTCTCAAATATGCACAAGCACGATTAAGTCCTCCGTTTTTAGGACAAGTTGTCGGACAAGAATCATTAAAAGCAGGCAAAGAATATTTCGATGAAGTTTATTCGGAATATATAGAAAGGCGTAATTATGTAATTAACGCACTCAACAAAATAAAAGACATATATGCTCCGATGCCAAAAGGTGCTTTTTACTCGATACTCCGACTTCCTATCGAAGATGCCGAACATTTTTGTATATGGCTTTTAGAAGAGTTCAGTTATAAAAATGCAACTGTAATGCTTGCTCCTGCGGGTGGTTTTTATTCAACAAAAGGTGCAGGTAAAAACGAAGTCAGAATTGCTTACGTCCTCGAAAAAGAAAAACTTAAAAAATCCGTCAAAATTATAGAAGAGGCTCTTAAAGTTTATAAGCATTAATGAGTTTAAAAAGTATATTTTTTCACAATCAGACCCTTAGGGTTTTAATTAAAAGGCTGTAACTCAATTGTTTCGATTTGTTAAATTTTGTTAAATCAAACCCTAAGGGTCTTTTTATACCGAACTCATGACACATTTAAAAAAAATTATTGTAACAGTATTAATATTCACAATATTTATTCCTATATCATATACACAAGTAAAAATAGATTTAGATATTAAAGTTGATACAGTAAGAACAGCAAAATACAAACCCTTTAAAAGTAAAGAAAAACAAATTTTTCTTAGAATGAACTGTGGTTCATATTTTATCACTAATGGAAAAGAATTACGAAAAATAAAAGGTAAAACAATAGATAAAATTCAATTAGTATATACTAAATATCCCAAAGATGCCGACATGAGCAGTCTCAATAAAAAACGACTGCTTTCGCTTTATATGAAAGCAAGCGAATTATTTTACGATTCAAAAATAAAATGGGAATTTGTAGAGCAAACCGGAGCCGACAGAAATAGTATTTACAATTATTTTCATGGATTTGTAATAACTTACAGAAAAACACCCCTTTGGTCCGCTGTTACTGAAAAAAAATATTTCGAAGATATAATAAGCGGAAAAAGTGTACTAAAAGATTCAAGTATTTTAAAAGTTTTCAACAGAAACAAGTGGGACAATTTATTAATCGTTTGTGATATGACAGGAAGTATGTCTCCATATATAGGTGAGGTTATGCTTTGGCATCACTTGAATATGAAAAAACACAAAAACTCTGCTTTTGTTTTCTTCAATGACGGAAATAAAACTCCTACTGTAAAAAAGAAAATCGGTAGTACCGGAGGTATTTATTGTACAAATACTAATGACATTGACAGCTTAATAAATGTTATTGTAAAAACAGTAGAAGGGGGCGACGGAGGAGATGCTGATGAAAATGATATTGAAGCTTTATTATTTGCCATTAAAAAATATCCCGATAAAAAAAATATTATCTTAATTGCAGATAATTATTCAAAAATGCGAGATTATGAATTGATTAAAAAACTAAAAAAACCGGTAAAAGTAATTCTTTGCGGGACAGTTTCTAAAATAAATACGGAATATCTTGACTTAGTACTTGAAAGTAAAGGCAGCATACACACAATAGAAGAAGATATTATAAATTTAATGAAACTCACAGAAGGTGCAACTATAAGTATCGGAGATGAAACTTTTAAAATTGAAAAGGGAAAATTTTTACTGATTAATAAAAGTTCCTCGCCATGACAAACTCTTTTATTTTAACAATCTAAATTATTAAAATCAACTACGAATTATACATAGCAAAAAAAATAAGTCTTGCCAAAGAAAACAAGCAAAATATCTCCGGCTCGGTTCTTAAAATCGCAGTCGGAGCTGTTGCCCTTGGTGTTGCCGTAATGATTATTACAGTTTCGGTAGTCATTGGTTTTAAAGACGTTGTGCACGAAAAAGCAATCGGAGTTGCATCACATATTACCATAAAAAACAGAGATGCAAACCTTACCTTTGAAGCAAGCCCTATAAATAAAAATCAAAGTTTTTATCCGGATATAGAAAAAATTCCCGGAATAAAACACATACAAATCTATGCCGAAAAACCGGCAATTATTAAATCCGACCAAGAACTTCAAGGAATAATATTTAAAGGCGTAGACACTGACTACGACTGGGATTTTATCCGTAAAAATATGTCCGAAGGAAAAATTCTATCTTTAAATAAAGATACAACTTCTAATGAAATACTAATTTCAAAAACACTTGCTTCGCTTTTAAAGTTAAAACTTAACGATAATCTGATTTGTTATTTTATTCAAGAGCCTGTGCGAGTACGGAAATTTACAATAACAGGAATTTACGACACAGGGTTCGAGGAATTTGATAATTTATTTGCTTTTTGCGATATAAAACACATTCAAAAATTATTCGGCTCAAAAAACTACGAACTTATTACAGGCTTTGAAATAACTATCGACGATTTTAAAGATATTAATAAAATGACCGATATAGTTGTCGGGAAAGTAGGTTTAATTATTTCAGAAGACGGTTCGCTTTTAAAAGTAACAAATTATATAGATAATTATTCTCATATTTTTAAGTGGCTTGAAATCACTGACATGAATGTATGGGTAATACTTTCTATCATGCTTATTGTCTCTATTTTCAACATGATAGCAGGACTGCTGATAATAATTCTTGAAAAAACATATATGATAGGAATATTGAAATCTATCGGAGCTACAAATGCTTCAATAAAAAAAATATTTCTTTACAATGGAAGCTACCTTGTTTTTAAAGGTCTTTTTTGGGGAAATTTATTAGCTTTTTCACTAATAACTTTGCAACATTATACCGGAATAGCAGTATTAGACTCAACGGTATATTATGTAAATGCTGTTCCGGTAAGTATAAATTTTCGATATTTTGCAATGCTTAATATAGGAACTTTAATTATTGCAATACTTTCGCTTACACTACCGGCAATGCTTATTTCAAGAATAGAACCGGTAAAAGCTCTAAGATTCGAATAGACAAAAATGGCGTATGCAGTACACCCTATAAGTAGTAATATAAAAGTTTTTTTACATCAACTTTCATGTAGTAGCTTAACTATTAAGGTTTGACGGACACAACTTTGCCCCATTAAAAATGTCGAAGACCTTATTTTATAATATGAACAGATGACAATAGAAAATTTCACAAAAAAACTTCAAAACCGGTTATCCGGAATTTTACCCGGCGAAGAAGCTCACAAAGAACTTGCTCCGGAAGGTCGTTATGCTTTTAAATCGGAAGAGAAAGATGAACAGGTAAAAAGTGCCGTTCTTATCTTACTTTTTCAAAAAGATGACAAAATTTTAATTCCTTTTATCCAAAAAACAATTTATCCCGGCATTCATTCAGGACAAGTCAGTCTGCCGGGCGGGAAAGCTGAAAAATACGATAAAGATATTATCCAAACAGCTTTGCGAGAAACGGAAGAAGAAATCGGTATCCAACGAGAAACCATAAAAGTTATAGGGAAATTAAGTCCACTTTATATTCCGGTAAGTAATTTTGAAGTAAATACAATTATCGGATATATTGACTATTTGCCTAAGTTTATTCTAAATGAATCCGAAGTTGCCAAACTTTTTTTTATTGATATTCAGGAATTTAAAACCGTAAAGACCATAACAAGACAAGTAAATGTAAGAAATAAAACTTTCAATGCTCCGTTTTTTATTTTCAACGAAACTGAAATATGGGGAGCTACGGCAATGATATTAAATGAGTTAAAATTTGTATTGAAATAATTTTTACAAATTATAATCTGCCAAAGCAATTAAAACTTTTTCAAGTTTTTTTCTCGACTGGTACGAACTGCAATTATAATTATTTATTATAACAGAAAAAGCAAGCTCTCTACCTGAAATTGTTTCTACATATCCCGCATAAGCCCTGACATCTCTTATCGAACCACTTTTTGCTCTCAAATTATTTTGAGCATTAGTATTTTTACACATAGAACGTATTGTTCCTGATTTTCCGGCAACAGGAAGCGAGTTATAAAAAGTTTCAAAATTTTTACTTTTTATTTTCATGTATTTAAGAATGAAAACCATTTGCTTTGTCGTTACAGTATTATAACGAGATAAACCACTTCCGTCATTCATCGAAAAACTTTTATTGTCCATACCTCTTATCCCCCAAAACGATTGTACATAATTCGATGCAGGATTTGTTTCTCCATTCTTAATTTTCTTATAACCAATATGATTCAACAAATGTTCCGCATAAATATTTATACTTCTATGATTTGTTTGTTTAATAATTTCAGCTAAATAAGGAGATTTCGAACTGTAAATTTTGATATTTTTAATAGTATCTGATTTTTCCAATTTTTTATTTTTTCGATAAGTAGTTGCTTTTTTACTTGTTGTAATTCCTTTTTCTGAAAGTTTTTCATAGAGCAAATTTGCCGTATAATATGCAGGGTCGGGCATAGAGCCTTTTACTTTATATTTTTCTTTATTTGCCGGAAGTTTTCCCCGAATATATTTGTGATATTCATAAGGTGCTCCGAAAATATACGATAAGTCCGATTTTATATTTGCCGCCACAACTTGATTATCGAAAGTCATTTCCTTTATAAGCGGTTTCATATCAATAATTTGAGTCAAACTGTCCTTTGCTCCGGTTTTAAAATAAAGTTCATACATATTATCATTAAAAGACAGCCCGCAAGCTCCGGCAGCAAAATAATTCCCCATATCTTCCCACGACCAAGTCGGCGGTACAATATCTTGTGAATATATCCTTGCATCACCTATAATATAACCGTTAATTTTCTTTATTCCTTTCTTTTCAATTTGTTTAATCCACTGTTCTACAATGTTTTTATCGGCAAAATATCTCGAATTTAAAGTAGGGTCTCCCCCACCCTTTATAAT
Source organism: Bacteroidales bacterium (assembly GCA_029934265.1). Taxonomy (GTDB): domain Bacteria; phylum Bacteroidota; class Bacteroidia; order Bacteroidales; family JAADGE01; genus JAOZMN01. Next base: position 244 of record JAOZMN010000040.1, on the reverse strand, counting down.
TATATTTCCATTAAGCGTATGTGTAACAGTGTCAATTTTTCCAGAGTATAACAGTGTTGTTTCAAAACGAAAATTTTTCCCGAGAATTTCCAAAGCTGTTGCCGTAGTAATTATTTTTTGTGTCGATGCCGGAGCAAGTGCCAAATCTTTATTTATTTCTCCAATAGTTTCACCGGTATTTACATCTACTGCAAAAAATGAAATTCCGGCATTTTTAAGTTCCTTATCATTCTTTAAATTTTCT
>JAOZMN010000311.1:3620-3881 GCA_029934265.1 Bacteroidales bacterium | reverse complement strand
TGCTTCATCTACAATATTCGAGGTCCAGCGAAAAGACTGCTCTCCGGTCGGCACTCCAAGTCCGTAATTAAAATCGCTGTAAATAATTGTGAAATTTGAAAATAATTTGTCGCTGAACAAATGATTTTCTCTTAAAGTAAATGTTTTGTTTCCGTAAAAAGTTTCAAAATTTTCGCTTATGCGAATAATATCGTTACCGAAATATCCGGAAATAAACAATCTGTTTTTTTCGTTAATTTTATAATTAAGTTTTGTATTCAA
>JAOZMN010000311.1:0-3610 GCA_029934265.1 Bacteroidales bacterium | reverse complement strand
CTCCTTCATACGAATATCCAAAAGCGAAGATAAACGTCCGCCGTATTGTGCAGGAATAGAGCCTTTATAAATTTTAATATCTTTTACGGCATCGTAATTAAAAACCGAAAAAAAACCGAATAAGTGAGACGAATTATAAACTGTGGCATCGTCGAGAAGTATCAAATTTTGATCAACTCCGCCTCCTCTTACGTGAAATCCCGATGAACCTTCGCCGGCAGACATAACTCCGGGCATAAGTTGGATACTTTTTATAATATCGACTTCGCCCATAAATGCCGGTATTTTTTTCATCTTTACGGTAGTAATTTCCATTGTACCCATTTCTACTTTCGTAACGTTTTCGTCTATGCGTTTGGCAGTTATTTCAACCTCTTCAATTTCGCCGGAAACAATTTTGAGTTCGATATTTTGCTTGATGTTTTTTGTCAGATTTATTTTTTCTGAAAAGCCGTCATATCCTATGTATGAAGCCTTTAAAGTATATTCTCCTTCCGGTAACGTTATTGAATAAAAACCGTAAACATTGGTTGCTGTTCCTACTTTCAACTCGTCTATATATACACTTGCTCCGATAAGTTCTTCTCCGTTTTCGCTATCTTTAACAAAACCGCTTACCGTAAATTTGTTTTGAGCATTCAAAACTGACAAATATAAAATACTTATTGTCAATAAAATTATAATTTTTCGCATATTTGTATTTTTCCACAAGGATAAAAAATATACTTGTTATTTACAAAAAATAAATATGACAAATCGTAATATTTTTGGATATATAACTATTATTAACTATCTTTGTATGAATAAAAAAACGATAAAACAAAAAATGCAGCACCTTAACAACAAGTACTTAGTTTTTGTATAATATCATAATTATTACTTGTTTACAGATATAACTTTCTACATAAAAAAAGGTCAAATACTTTAGATTTTTCTATATGAAACGAATAATAGCAGTCAGTAATCATAAAGGCGGAGTTGGAAAAACTACGTCGGTTGTCAATATCGGTGCGGGTTTGGCACGCTCAGGGAAAAGAGTTTTGCTTATAGATTTAGACCCGCAAGCAAATTTAACAATAAGTTTCGGTATTCAAGAAGCTGAAAAAACCATATACGGCTCATTAAAAGGAGAGTACGAACTTTTTCCGATGAATGTAGGCGAAAATTTAGATATTGTCGCTTCTACTTTGGATTTGTCCGGAGCGGAAACGGAATTAAGCTCGGAAGCCGGACGAGAATACATTTTGCAAGAATTAATCGAGCCGATTACAGGTAATTACGATTATATTATTATTGACTGTCCGCCTTCGTTGGGACTGCTGACAATTAACGCTTTTACGGCAGTGGAAGAAGTTTTTATTCCGCTTCAGCCTCATTATCTTGCAATTAAAGGGCTTGCTAAAATAATAGAAGTTATAAACAAAATTAAAAGACGTTTAAATAAAAGTCTGGAAATTACTGCCGTATTTGTTACTTTGTACGATAAAAGAAAAATTTTACACAGAGACGTTCTTCAAACAATCAAAACTTATTTCGGCGACAGAGTATTTTATACAAAAATCAGAGAAAATATTGCTTTGGCGGAAGCTCCAAGTGCAGGCAATGATATTTTCAGTTATGATGCAAGTTGTAACGGTGCTGATGATTACAGACGATTAGTTAAAGAAATTATTGAAATGGAGGACAAAGATAATGGCTAAGAAAAAAAATTTTAAAAAAGGATTGAACAGTTTGTTGTCGAGCTCTGCTATTGTGGAAGAAATGAAAGTAGAAAAAAAGGCAGAAGAGAAACAATCCGAAGAAAAATCTGAATTTACAAACGAAGAAAAATTATTGCTCTTAAAAAGAATTGAACTAAGAGATACAGAGCTGAAATTCTGGCGTACAGGCAAATTAACTCCTGAAAAATTTTCAGAAAGTCTCAAAAAAAATAAACTGCAGTACGATAAGAAAAATAATATTATCAATAAAAAATAAAGTTTTCCGTTTCAAATCAGCTTATCATTTCAATAAATTCATCTTCCGAAATTGTTTTGATATTCAATTTCTCTACTTTTGCCAATTTGCTCGGTCCTACTTTTTCGCCGGCAAGAAAATAAGTGGTTTTTTTTGATATTGAACTTGAATTTTTTCCTCCGTTTTTTTCGATAAGTTCTTTCAATTCGTTTCTGTCAAACTTGGAAAATGTTCCGGAAATAACAATTATTGCACCTTTTAATATATCGGATTTATTTTCTTGTTCGATATTTTCAAAACTCAATCCGGCTTTTTGCAAGCGTTCTATAATTAAAAGATTTTCGGAATTAGCAAAAAAATCTTTTAAACTGCCGGCTATACGTTCACCTATTTCATCAATTTCGGTCAGTTCTTCTATACTTGCATTTTTTAAATTTTCGATATTCTTAAAAGCATTTGCCAATATTTTGGCAACCGTATTTCCTACAAATCGTATTCCCAAACCGTAAAGTACTTTGCTGAATTCTGTTTCTTTGGATTTTTCGATACTTTGAAGCAAATTATTTGCCGATTTTTCTTTAAAACCTTCAAGTTTAAGTATTTGTTCTTTTGTCAAATCATACAAATCTGCAACATTTTTCACGAAACCTGCATCAAATAAGGCTTTAACGGTAGCTTCTCCGGAGGTGATATTCATTGCCTTTCGACTTATAAAATGTTCAATTTTTCCTTTAATTTGCGGCGGACAAGCTGTTTCGTTAAGACAATAATGAGCAGCTTCACCCTCTTTTCTTACAAGCAAAGACGAGCATTCCGGACATTCGGAAATATATTTTGTCGGTTCGGAATCCGGATTTCGTTTTTCAATATCCACACCTGTTATTTTCGGGATAATTTCACCGCCTTTTTCCACAAAAACAGTATCACCGGCACGAACATCTAATTTTTCGATAATATCCGCATTATGCAAAGATGCACGTTTTACGGTAGTTCCGGCAAGTTGTACCGGCGATAAATTTGCAACCGGTGTAATTGCTCCGGTTCTTCCTACTTGATAATCAATGGAAAGCAATTTTGTAGATACGTTTTCGGCTTTGAATTTATATGAAATTGCCCAGCGAGGACTTTTACTTGTCGTCCCCAATTCGTTTTGCAAACTGATAGAATCAACTTTTATTACAATTCCGTCAATATCAAAATCTAAATTATATCGTTCTGTATTCCAATAATTTATAAATTCAAATACTTCATCAATATTATTTACGAGTTTTGTATGTTCGGGAGTTTTAAAACCTGTTTTTTTTGCAATTTTAAGATTTTTGAAATGCGAATCGTCAGGAAGTTTTTCTGCAAGCATAAAATACAAATAAGCATCTAATTTGCGTTCTGCAACTGCTTTTGAATTAAGTTGTTTCAAACTTCCGGCTGCTGCATTCCTCGTATTTGCGAAAGGCTGTTTTCCCTCTTCTTCTCTGATTTTATTTTGTTCCGAAAAAGATTTATGAGGCATTAAAACCTCACCTCGCATTTCAAATTCTTCCGGAAAATTATTTTTATCGACAACCAAAGGAATACTTTTTATTGTACGTGCATTATTTGTAATATCGTCGCCCTCTACACCGTCTCCACGAGTAAGTGCTTGCACAAATTTTCC
>JAOZMN010000310.1 GCA_029934265.1 Bacteroidales bacterium | reverse complement strand
AAAAAATCGGGTGTCGAGCAAGAGCTGAAAAATATGCTTGAACAGTATGAAAATATGAAAACCGGCAATAAAGAGTTGAATGAAAAATTAAGTGAAGAACAAGCTAAAATTCAAAAACTTATAGACGAGCTTAGGTATGTAAAGCGTTCAAATAGAATGCGTATTAAAGAACTTGAAAGTGAAACCGAAACTTTAAGGAATATTATGAAAAGTTTTGTCAGGCAAATTGATTCTTTGAATACCCGAAATAATATTTTGCGAAAAGAAAAGAAAATCATAAGAAACAAATATGAATCGGAAGTTGTCGAGAAAGAAAATATTATATCGGAAAGAGATAGTTTGTCCGGAACTGTAAAAAAGGCTCAAAAACTTAAAACATATAATTTTGAAGCAATAGTCCTGAATAACAGAGACAAAAAAACAGTAAGAGCAAAAAAAATGCAGAAAGCAGAGGTATGTTTTTTACTTGGAGAAAATGAAATTGCCCGAAAAGAATATAAAAATGTTTATATGCGTATCGCCGCTCCCAACGGAATGATACTTATGAATAAAGAATCAGGAATGTTTGAATATCAAGGCAAAGAGATTGCTTATTCATCGAAACGGAAAGTTAATTATAAGGGAGAAACCATGAATGTATGTATATATTGGACGGCAGAGGACAGGCAAGCGACTGGTAAATATACGATAAATGTTTTTGTGGACGGGTACGATATAGGCGAAACTTCTTTTGTACTGAAATAAGATATTTTTTGGCAACCGGACTTTTAGTAATGGAATTTCTTATTCATTCAATTATTCAACAATATGTACACGACAATATTTTATATAATAACCGGAGTAATTCTATTTTCTTACATTCTTGACCAAGTTTTGGATTTTTTGAATGCTTCACGGCGTAATCAAAATATTCCGAACGAATTGAGCGGGATATATGATGAAGAAAAATACTTAAAATCACAGGCTTACGGAAAGGTAAATGATAAATTTTCGTTTTTTTCGGATACTTTTTCGACAATTCTTACTTTGTTAATGTTTGTTTTCGGCGGATTTGCTCTTCTTAATAATTATGCTCTTCAAATTTCGGAAAACACTATAATTGCGACTCTTATTTTCTTTGGAATATTGATGTTTGCATCGGATATTATAAATATTCCGTTTTCTGTTTATGCGGTTTTTGTTATCGAAGAAAAATTCGGTTTCAATAAAACTACCGTAAAAACTTTTATTTTCGATAAAATTAAAGGCTGGCTTCTCGGTGCCGGTATCGGTGGCGGATTGCTTGCCGGTATTGTTTGGTTTTACGAACAAACTGCCGAAATGTTTTGGATTTATGCTTGGATAACGGTCAGTATTTTTTCAGTTTTTATGTCGATGTTTTATTCTACGCTTATTGTTCCTATTTTCAATAAACAAACACCTCTTGAAAAGGGTGAGCTTAAAGATGCTATCGAAAAATTCAGTAAAAAAGCCGGTTTTACGCTTCAAAATATTTTTGTAATTGACGGCTCGAAGCGTTCCACAAAAGCAAATGCTTATTTCAGCGGACTGGGAGCAAAAAAACGTATAGTGCTGTACGATACCTTGATAAACGACCTTACCACTGATGAAATAGTTGCCGTTTTGGCTCATGAAATCGGACATTACAAAAAGAAGCACACACTTAGCGGAATGGCTTTGTCGATTTTGCAAACCGGAATTACACTTTATATATTGTCTCTTTTCGTGTCTCGTCCGGAACTTTCACAGGCTCTTGGCTCGGAGAGGGTCAGTTTTGTTTTGGGATTAATTGCTTTTGGCGTGCTTTATACTCCTATTTCTTTAATTCTCGGTATCGGTATGAATTTACTTTCACGAAAAAATGAATACCAAGCCGATAATTTTGCAAAGGAACACGGTTGTAAAGTCGGCTTAATTTCCGGGCTTAAAAAACTTTCAGAGAAAAATTTGGGAAATTTAACACCGCACCCTGCCTATGTTTTCTTTCATTACTCTCACCCGACTCTTTATCAACGAATTAAGGCAATGGATAGATAGACACTAAATAGCAATGACAGACCTCCGTTTGTTTTAATATTTTGACACTCGATATATCTTATATATAGTCATTTATACTTATTTTCCAATAATTGGACATTGTAAACACATTCAATTCGTAAGTTGTTATTTTCCAACTACTGACAATTGCATGAAAATTGTTTTTTACAAGGTTAAGCTATATGATTTAAAATAAGATATTTATAAAAATAAGTAATGTCCATTTTGCCGGCTCTAATTTTTAAGGTTGAAGACCTTGAATATTCTTAAAATTAATAAACTTCAAAAATTAAAAATAATTCAGCACAAAAATAATATCAAAATCTTTAAAATTTACTATTTTTGAGAAAAAAATATGAAAATAACTTTTCTCGGGACGGGAACATCACAAGGAGTACCTGTAATTGCTTGTGAATGTGATGTATGTAAGTCCAAAAATAAATTTGATAAACGATTGCGAAGTTCTGTTCTTATCAATATAAACGGAAAAAATATCGTAATTGATGCCGGTCCGGATTTCAGACAGCAAATGCTGAATGCCGAAATCAAAAAAATCGAAGCTATTTTACTCACCCATGAACACAAAGATCATGTTGCAGGTTTGGACGATGTGAGGGCATTGAATTATATCGAAAAAAAAGCTGCCGATATTTATGCGGAAAAAAGAGTAATTTCATGCCTGAAAAAACATGAATTTCATTATGCTTTTAAAGAAAAAAAATATCCGGGAGTTGCTCAAATGAATTTAATAGAAATATCTGAAAAAGAATTTTATATCGGAAAAATAAAAGTTTTACCGATAAGAGGTTTACATTATAAATTACCGATTTTGGGTTTTAGAATTGCCGATTTTACATATATTACGGATATGAATTTTATTTCGGACAAAGAAATAGAAAAAATAAAAAATTGTAAAGTTTTTGTTATTAGTGCAGTACGAAAAGAAAAACATTTTTCTCATTTTAATCTCGAAGAAGCCCTTGCTGTTATAGAAAAAGTAAAACCCGAAACAGCTTACATAACACATATAAGTCATTTAATGGGTTTGCACGATGAAATTTCAAAAGAATTACCCGAAAATGTATTTTTTGCTTACGATAATTTAAAATTTCAACTTTTATAATAAAACTTTGGCAAAGTTGAATTTTACCGATTTATTGCCGGAAACACACCGGTTATAAGGTTAAAGGTCTTGTTTACAGATATTTAATAAACTGTCAATAAAGAAAATTAGTTTTTTACAAAAAAAAATATAATTTTGTGTTGTTTGATTGAATTGAAGTAATTAAGGTCTAAGACCTTTTTAATGTTGCTTATGCACTTGTGTAAACTTTTAGTAATTAGCAAGTTATAATTCAGGAAATAGATAAAAACTTTCATTTGGGTAATTAAATATGGATAATTTATTTATTGAAGAAGAAAAAGGCAAACTTTACAGTAGTCCGAAAATAGATTTTAAAGCACGCTCTGGGAAATGCCTGATAAGTGGTAAATCTACACCGAAAAATACGAATATATTTTACAAGCCGGTTTTGGAATGGGTCGAAAATTATTTTAAATCGGCTTATGGCAGTACAATGCAACTTAAATTAAAACTAAGCAAGTACGATGATGCTTCGTCCGAAGCGATATACAATTTAATGTTTTTGCTCCGAAACGGAGTAGATGCCGGCGGAGATGTAGAGATAGTATGGCAAATTCCGGAAAATAATTCCGAAACGGAAAACTATGTTACGGATATTATGGCAGAAACCGGTCTTGATATAGAAATTATTTATAAGTAACCATAGAAAAGTTTTTACCTATTTACTTAATTGCAACTTGCTAATTATTAAAAGTTTGCAC
>JAOZMN010000039.1:5369-14007 GCA_029934265.1 Bacteroidales bacterium | reverse complement strand
CCCGGGTTTCAAAAATGCTTGAAACGCAAAATCACCTTCATCTAATTTCGGTATAAATTCCGCTCCCATTCTCGAAAAGGTAAAAGCTCCGACAAAAAGCAAAATAAGTGCCATTGCAACTACTAATTTTCCTGCATTTAAAGCCTTTTCAATTAACGATTTATAAAAAATTTCAATTTTAATGATAATTTTGTCGCCGAATGATTTTTTATCGTTTTTCGGGGCTTTCAGAAAACTTGCAGCCATCATCGGAATATATGTCAGTGAAAGCAACATTACACCGAGTACGGCAAATCCGAATGTCATAGCCATTGGTATAAACATCTTGCCTTCAATACCTTGCAAAGCCAAAACCGGTATAAATACTATAAGTATAATTAATTGTCCGAAAAAAGCGGAATTCATCATTTTACTTGCCGATTTGTATGCAATTTCATCTTTTATTTTTGATGAAAGTTTTGTGCCGATATATTTATTTTTGTGAAGATAAAAAATCATACTTTCTACAATAATTACAGCTCCATCTATTAATATTCCGAAGTCTAAAGCCCCCAAACTCATAAGGTTAGCCCAAACTCCGAAAATGTTCATCATTATAAATGCAAAAAGCAATGCCAGCGGAATTGTCGAGGCAACTATAAGTCCGCCTCTGAAATTTCCGAGAAAAAGTACCAAAATAAATATGACTATCAATGCTCCCAAAGACAGATTTTCGATAACGGTTGAAGTGGTGCTTTCTATGAGTTTACTGCGGTCTAAAAACGGTTTTATTTTTACGCCTTCGGGCAGCGATTTTTGGATTAATTTTATTCGTTCTTTTACGGCATTAATTACATCGTTGGAATTTTCGCCTTTGAGCATCATTACAATTCCGCCAACTGCTTCGCCTTTTGCGTCTTTTGTAAAAGCTCCGTACCGAACGAAATTTCCGAAAGTAACTTTGGCAATATCACGTACAAATACAGGGTTTCCATTAATATTTTTTACTTTGGTGTTTTTTATGTCGTCCTGCGAACGCATTAAGCCCTCTCCTCTTATGAAATTTGCTTGATGATTTTTTTCGATATATGCACCGCCGGTATTTTGATTATTTTTGCTGAGAGCTTCAAAAACTTCCGAAAGGGTAATGCCCATACTTCGTAATTTATCGGGGTTTACCGAAATTTCATACTGTTTTACTCTTCCGCCGAACGAATTAACTTCTACAACACCGGGCAACATCGCCATCTGACGTTTTACAATCCAGTCTTGCATTGTTCTGAGTTCCATATCGTTATACTTGTCTTCAAAACCGTCTTGCAATTCTAATGTATATTGATATATTTCGCCCAAGCCGCTGCTGACCGGTGCCATAAAAGGTTCTCCCAATCCTTTAGGGATTTTTTCTTTTACTTCATTTAAGGCTTCTCCGACTAATTGTCTTGGCAGAAAAATGCCGGCTTCGTCCTTAAAAACGATAGTTACAACCGATAATCCGAAACGTGATACACTGCGTATTTCGGTAACATCGGGCAAGTTGGCAACTGCCAATTCTACTTGATAGGTTACAAATTTTTCGATGTCTTCTGTTCCTAAATTCGGAGCAGTTGTTATCACCAATACTTGATTATTGGTAATGTCCGGAACGGCATCGAGAGGTACTCTCAGCATGGAATAAATCCCGCCGATTATAAGTCCGAGTGTCATTAACAAAACGAGTGCTTTGTTTTTTATTGAAAAAGATATTATATTATTTATCATTGAGTTTTAAATTTTGAAGTTGTGAAATTTTGAAATTGTGAGTCTGCTTCGAGAAGTCAATTACAAGATGTTTAGCATTTATGAGGCTGATATAAAAAGGATATTTTTCGGTAATCAGACCCTAAGGATTTGAAGTAAATAAATGGAAATAAGATATTTACATTTGTCAGATTTTGTTAAATTAAATCCTTAGGGTCTTTTTACACTGAACTCATTTATCAAGAATAACTTTAGCAAAGTTATTCTTGATGTAAAAACCAAGTAAATGCCACAAGGTCTAAAAAAAAACTCTTGCGGGTATTCCGGCAAACTAAATTTAAGAAGAAATTAAACTCTCGGCGGTCGCCATAAGTTTGTTGCGGGGTCTATATAATTTTGTTTGACATAATTTATTGTCAAATCGAAAATTATCGAAGTAAAATGATTATAATTGAAAGTTATCGGTATGAAAACGGTTTGACAGCAAGAACAAAAACAAAAAGGTGAACATAAATCGGTATGGTCGGAATGTGCATGATTATGTTCCGATAATTCTACAGGAGCTTTATTGTCTTGTACAGTATGCACATCATTACAAGGCATGGCTATCAAAACCATTATGTAAATTGACAATATTGCAGATAAAACTTTCATACTATTTAAAAGAATAAACTTTTTGATTATTGTTACAAAAGTATGAAAAAAAACAACGCAAGCAAGTTGCATTGTTTTAATTTTATAATTAATACTTAATGTAATACTATATATTTACGGTTTTAAAGTTCCTGTATTTGAGTTCGGACTGCTGTCTTTTACTGTTACGCCTGCTCCTTCGTCCATTTTGTAATAGGCAACTAAGCCGATTTCGTTGCCTGTTAGTTTTTTATTCATATTGTTACGTATTTCGGCTTGTGTTAAGGCTCTGTTCCAGATGCGTATATATATAGTTTTTGTTTAAAAATAATTAATATAATTTATTTATTCATTTATAAAAACTAATAAACCCAACAGAATATATCTGTCGGGTTTATTAGTTTAGTTATTCTAATTCGAAAGATAAACTTATCTTTTATGTATAAGTAATTTCTCTTTTTTATAAATATTTTCTCCAATAAATTCAATAAAATAATTTCCTGTGGCAAAATTAGATACATCGAAAGTAAATTTTTTATTGATAAATTTTTCTTCAATAAGAATTTTTCCGGAAATTTCTGTTAAGCGTACAATATTTATTTTATTCGGATTTGCTTTTATTGTAATGAAATCAGTTGCAGGATTTGGGTACATTTCGATAGTATTATTAGTAATATTTTCTAAATCGCTTATTTCTTCTTTTAGCTCACCTGAAACTATTACAGTTATTGTATCATTTGCCCATGCTCCTGCAAGGTCTGTTGCTTTAATTACTACTTGTATCGAATCGTTTTGTACAGCAAGGCTTGTTAATTCTATTTTTCGGGAATTAAAGTTTAGCCATTCGGGTAATATGCTACCATCGGTAAGTTCGGCAGAGTAGCTTAAAGTATCGTTTAAATCTATATCCGCAAAAGCATGATTTGAAATTGTTTTTGTTGATTTTTTATTAACTTTTGCGTTCATATCGGAAATTTGAGTTACTAAAAACGGAGCATCGTTTGTGTTTATTACTTCAATTTCAAAATCGGTATAATTAGTTTTTCCGAACATATCGGTACCTGTTAGCGTAACGGTAAATTTACCTACATCTTTATTTTCGGGAGTTCCGCTGAAAGTCATTGTATATGGATTAAAACTTAACCATTCCGGCATTCCTGATTTATTATAACTGTCGGCACTGTATGAGATTTCATCTCCTAAATCGGGGTCTGTAATTGTATTATTGCTTACGGTAAAATTTAAAGGTGTATCTTCATTTACTTTCGTATCGGATATTTCGTTGTTTACTTCCGGTCTTCTGTTTCCTTTGAATTGCAGATAAAATCTGTCTTGATTTGTAGTGCCGTCAAAATCAAAAGTGTATGTTTTCATTTTCCGTACACTCATTTTTTTGTTTTCTAATTTGTCTTCAAAATAAACATGAGTTCCGTAAAAATCGTTAAATTCTTTTATTGAAATTGTCATATCTTGCGTAGCGTTCATTTTGAAACAAACGGGTACTGATATTCCTGAAATAGTTGAGTCCGGCAAACTGTGCAGAGCCATTTTAATGCTGTCAGGTGTTAGAAAATATATACTCGGTACATTTTTATCATTATGAAAATTTCTAAGAATATCATATTGTCCGTCGTAGCTTTTTGTTGCGTCTTTTTTAAAATAAACTGCTATTTGTTCGGTGAAACCGTTTGCATTGGTTTGCAACATAATTAAATTTTTATTTTTTTGTTCGCCTCCTTTTAGATATGAAGGAGATTGATGTGCTCTTTGTGCATTTGTAAAATTTATTGTTCCTCCGGCAGTATTATTACAATGTATCATAAATCCTTGCATTGGTGCTATATACCGGTGTAAACCCGGCATCATAACTGTTACGCCGTTCATGTATCCTGAATATTGTTTTAAACCATCGTCCCAAACATAAACAGCTCCATCTACATTTGTAAGTTGTGTAGGGTCGCCGGAATAACCGTTTATTTTATCCCAATCTAAACTTGAAGGGTACGGATTTCCGAGTAAATTCCAACCATCATACAATTGAGGAGAGTCGCCGTCTGCGGGGAAACTTTCACCTGTAAGTACATCATTTTTAGTGAGAGTTATGCCGGTTGGTCCTGAACCTGTTACTGTATAATTGCCGGTTGCAGGCTTACCGATATAGGCAATTTTCATATTTTCATTCGACCGATATGCGTACCCCCTACCCTTCTCTAAGTCTTTACCAAAATAACCACGCCAACCGACAACAAGGTCTTGTTGGTCGAAATTAGCAACCAAATTATCTGTTGCAGGTGAATTAGCCGGGTCGTTGTCTAAATCTTTTGTTTCATCATAATCAATAAAATTAGCATTAAAATATCCTGAAGAATGACTATCTGTAAATAAAGCACTATTAGCATTTCCTCCTGCTTTTTCTATTGGTGATGACAATTCATGCCATAGATTTGCTTGCAAAAATCTTTCGGCAATAAAACTACCGGTTTGAACTATTGCGGCATTATCAATATATGAACCGGCTGCATCGCCTTCGGCATTAGATTTCATGCGTAAAATTCCGGTGAGAGTTAAAATTCCGTCTGTTGTAAGTGAGTTGCCGGGATTAACTATCATTTCGCCTGCATTTCGGATTGTAAGGGCATCGGAAATATAAGTTGATGCCGGTAATGCACGTTGCAAGGTTGCTATATTTGTAGTTTTGGGAATTACGATTTCTTCACCGGGATTATTTACGGGTGCAATTTCACATTGCCAGCTTCCGTCTGTGTCCCAGTCTGTGTCTATCCAGCCTCTCCAAACGTATTTTCCGCTTCTGCCGGTTGGTGTAAATTCATCTGCTCCTATGTCGGGGCGAGTTACGTGGCGTACATCTGCATCATAATCATCAAGTACACTTGCAAATGGTTCACCAACACTGTTCAATGCACAGCTATTATTTAAGTCCGCAATATGCAAATTGCAATTTACAGCGTCTGCAAATAAAGGCATAGCATCTGTACTTAAATATTCGTCTGCTTCGCCTGTGTTTGTAAGTAAAGTTTCAAAATCGTTATCTACTGCACCCCAAAGTCCGATTGTTGATGCAGTTGCACTATAATAACAATTTGCTTTTGAGTATGTGTTTGAAGTCCAGTTTCCACCGTCAAGATTTCCAATTCCGTAATGTTTACCGGTTCCTGTTCTGAAATTAGAAAAAATATTATTTCTAAGATATAAATTTGCAGTTCCGTTTCTTACAAATCCGAAAGAATTATTTGTTCCTGTTGAGTTTCCACCTATATAAATTGAATTAAAATAAACTTGTTTTGGGTTTGCATCATTTCCTTCAACTCTGATACCTGCATAAGTCGGGTTTTCGCTGTCTGTTCCTATGGAAATCATGTTGTTTGAAACGTATCCGGTGTTTAATGTACTCAAAACAATTCCTGAAGCTTTTGCAGAAGCGGAAGTTGATGTATTTCGGATATTTTTAATTATATTTTTACGAATTTTTACTCCGGATGTGTTTTCTGAAACTCCGGCTACGCTTGTTATTGCTGTTCCTGTTGAAAGTAATCCGTAAATTGTGTTCTGATAAACATCACCGGTAAAAGTTCCTCCGGCATATATTCCTTGTATTGAAAGCAATCCGGAGGAATTAGTATTTGTTCCGGATGAGCTTATTGTATGAATTGTATTTAAATATACATTTGCACTGCTCCCTGTTAATGAAATACCTGCAAAAGATGAATTTACTCCGGTAGAATTTAGCGTAAAATCATGAATAACATTATTATTTACGGTAGATGCTGAATTTCCGTTTATTATTTCAATTCCCGTAAATGATGCGTCATCGCTGATTGTCCAACCGGTAATATTATGATTAATTATTTGCGGATTAGCAGTCGAATTTATATAAACACAAGTTGCTCCGGCATTTCCTGAAACTTCTGTAAAAATATTTTGAGAAATAATGCTTCCGTTGGTATTTGAAGTAAAATTAATTCCTTTCATATCGCCCGAACCGTTGTTGCGTAAGGGGTTTCCGGCTGTACCGATATTATTTCCGGTAACTGTACCTACATTTGCCGAACCTCCTGTTATATTAATTCCGTAAAGGTTTCCTCCAACACCAGCAGGCATGGTTACATTTTGTACAGTATTATTCTGAATTGAAATGCCTGTTCCACTTGTGTTTTTTATTGCTGAAAAATTTATTAAATCTGTTACATTACAGTTATCAATGGTATTATCAAGAATTGAAGATGTAGATATAGAATTTAGAATACCGCTAATATCTCCTTTACCGGCTGTCATATAAGAAATTACATTATTTTGGACAGTATGCCCTGCACCACCACTTAGATTTATTCCGTTGGTTTCTCCTGTTCCTGCATTTGTAATCTCTTTTCCGAATGCACCTATATAATTTGCAGTGTTTGTGCCTATTGTATTTGTTCCGGAAGTTATCCAAATTCCGTTAAACGAGCTTGCTCCTCCGGGCATTGTAATGTCATTAATTTTATTGTTATCTAATGATTTGTTGGAACTTCTTATTTTAATGCCGGTAAAATCTGTTGGGTATGTGATGTTACAGCCTGTAATTGTGTTGTTTACAATTTCGGCAGTAGTATTTTTAGTTCCAAAATCAATGGCGGTTACATTTCCTGCCCCATTAATGTTTGTGATAACATTATTGTATATTTTAGAACCTGTTTCGCTTGTATTTACATAGATTGCTGTAGTTTCACCTGTACCTGCACTTGTAATTCCATGAGTTGCCGAACCTACCAAGTTTGGAGTAATTGTACCGAAATTACATATTGCATCATTAAGATAGAAACCATAAACTCTTGCATTTGTTCCGGTGTTTGTAAGTGTTATATTATCAATTTCATTTCCTTGCAAGGAAATTGTTACAGGGTCGTCAGTATTATAAAAATAATGTCCGTAAAGTGTGGCATCGCCGGAGTATTCAATATTATAAATTTTATTATTAGTGTAATCTGAATCAAAATCATTGTAATCTAAATCTATACCGTAAGCAGTACCGACTCCGTCAATGGTTATTTTTTCGCTTGCAAGATGTCCGCCTATGGTGTTATTATCAATAAGAGCATTTCCTTCAATCTGCATACCGAAAAAGCGAATGTGTTGGACATCAGTATTAAATGTAACTCCTTTTATAGTATTATTTTGAATTATTCCTGCAGTTGCATCTCCGGGCTGGTATCTTATACCATAAAAACTTCCTCTTCCGGGTGAGGCCATTGTTGAGATATTATTATTAGAAATATTAACTCCTCCCGGACCTCCTTCATAATGAATACTATATAAAGATGAATTTCTTGCATTAGACAAATTTTCGATTGTGTTTCCAGTAATATTTACAAGTCCGTCGGCATATATTGCTTTTAATCGTCCGGCACCCCAGCCTGTTTTTGTACAAGAAATATTTTTAATGATATTATTTGTAATGTTTGAGGCTACGGTTGTTCCTACTGTAAGAGAAATTATTTCGAGAGCAGGAGCACCGGTTGCTTCCATAGAACTTCCGCCCAAGTTTATATCCTGTCCTCCTATATAATTTCCGTTAATTGTATAATTCTCTCCTGATTCTATACGAATAGCCGCTTCGAGAGTATCTCCGACAAAAGTATTGTAAATTGTATTATCTGAAATTGTCCAACTGTCGTTGTATAAATCGGTAAGCCAAATTCCTACATTCTGGAAATCTGTTATTTCATTATTTATAAATTGATTTCCGGAGTTGTCGGCAAGTTCTGCTCCGTTTGAATAAAGTATATTTAAAGGTGTTCCTATACTTTTTCCAAGTTTATTACTTTCAAAAATATTATTATCGTTACCGGTAGCGGCTGCTACTATTGTACTGTCAAAATATATAACTCCTCTTGGATTAAGTACAGACGAACCTTTTATTTCAAGATTTTTGAAAACATTATCTTGTGCATCATTATAAAGATAAAAAACGGGTTGTTCTTCTTTTTGATGTTCAAAAGTAAGCCATTTGTTACCGTCTCCGGCAAATTGTCCGTCGATTGTAATTCTGTCTGCTCCTTCAAAACGAATTTCCATATCGTTTACGGTATTGTCTGATAATAAAGTTTTTACGGAAGCATCGTAAGGCTCAATGGAAATATCCCAAGGACCTAAACCATCTTCTGTTAAGCTGTTCAAATGATAAGTTGCAGGTTCGTATGTATCGGCAACTATTAGTACTTGAACATTTTTATCTATCGTAACAGCATCAAGATTATAAAACATATCATTTACGGCAGTGAGTGTTTCA
>JAOZMN010000039.1:0-5359 GCA_029934265.1 Bacteroidales bacterium | reverse complement strand
TGCAAACACTTCCTTTTTTTGCAATACAACCGGCATTATTTCCTACATGATATACTGCTTTTGGAAATAAACATACACTAAATACATCTACATCTACTCCTGCGTTTGGTTCTGCGGTCATTGTATTTACGTCTGTATGAACAGGAGAAATATCATTAAATTTAGAATATCCTATATTAGGGACAAGCGGTGCTGTTGCTTGGTCTTGTGCGGCAAAATAATATTCGTAATATTTTGAATTTGTTAGACCGGTTAATGTAAATCTCCAAACTCCTTCGTTTCCGTCTCCGCTTTGATGTACTCCTTGTGCAGTAGATGCCGGAGCAAGCCATGCTTGTGCGTCTCGGTCTCGATAATATATTCTTGGTACATTTCCGCCGGCAAGCGGCACGCCTGTTCCTTGGTCGGTAATTGTAACATCTACTGTAGTACTTACAATCCCGCATATTTGAGGTTCTATAACTACATATTCAAAATTCGGTGTATAAATATCGACAGTAGAATTAAATGTATAATTCCCTGCATCTGCTCCAATATCTACCGGAGTAAGTGCCGAACGAGTATCTCCATCATAATCGGTATCAATTCCGGCAATTAAAAGTCCCATACCTTCTGCCGGCGTTGTACCTGAAACGTGTAAATCGGCAGTAGCACTGCTTCCTGTAGGATTTACAAATATAGGGTCACCCATTCCTGAGTGTAAATCATTTCCGTTTGTCGGGTAAGATTTCATTCCGTAAATAGTAGCTAAATCTACACCTTCAAAGCGAGCAAGTATTCCATCTGTGCCGGGTGCGTAATATATGTTATAATCCTGACTTACAACTTCTTCAAACGAAAGTGAAATACAATAATTAACGTTACCGCTCGCCGCCGAACTTGAACGTGCGTTGTAAAAAATATTATTTTGAATTTTACTTTCTTTTGTTCCTGCTTTATAAAAACAATATGTCGTGTCCGAACTAGCAGTAGAGACTCCCGTACCACCGATATATACAGAATTATGAAAGAAATCACACAATTCATCAGTTCCGTGATATATTCCGTACATTTTTTGCGATTCGGTTATTGATGCTCCGGTTTCATCTATACCAAGTTGTACCATGTTGTTAATCAAAGTGTACGAGCCGGCATATAAATGGATACCATTTAATGTTGCTTCTTCGGATAAGGCTTTAAGATTATGTACAAAATTTCCTGAAATAGTATCTCTTGCCAATGAATTTGTAGTTGCATTGCTTACTATTCCTGTTACAAATACAGCATTTGCATTTACAGCAGGATTTAAGTTTGCAAGTTCGTAAATATTGTTTCCGGTAATTGTCTGCCCTGTTTTAGTGCTTGTTTTAACAATACCTGCAATAGAAAGTGTGAATGTTTCATATTCCATTCCGGAATAAGCTGTAAGTTTTGAAATAATATTACTTGAAATTGTATTTATTCCATTCTGTGCATAAATACCGCTTATTTTGTTATTTGCGTAGCCGCTTATGCTGTAATTTATAAAATTTGAAATTGTATTTCCGGAAGTTGTTACATTATCACCTCTTCTAATATATATTCCGTTTGCATAGTGCCACTCGCTATCACCGACCGAACCTATTTTTATACTTTCCGCTTGTGTTGGACTACCAATTGTGTTATTAAAAATTCTATAATCACCTCCGGAATTATTTACTCTTATTCCATGAAAATAAAATTTTGAATTATTTGGTATTTCTACGCCTCCAATACTATTTCCTATTATTTTTGTATTCTTGTTAGAATCTGTATATATCATTGAAATATAACCATTGTTACCAAGTGCTGTAATTTGTATGGGGTATGTGGCAAAAGCTCCTGTTGTTCCTATTATATTTCCGTTCCCGGCTGTTCCTACTCTTGCATCTCCGGAGTCAATATGAATTGCATTGAAAAAACCTACTTCGGTTGTTGTAGAACTTGTTGAAAATTTAATTCCTGAAATTGTATTATTGGTAATATCGGTATTTGCACCGTTTGCTCCTTTAAAATGTATTGCTTTAAATTCACTTGTCGAACCGCTTATATCTGTAAAGCCGGTTTGAGTGTTTGTGGCATATCCGATAGTATTATTATTTATTGTATGTCCGTTTCCGCTTTGAATATTTATTGCTCTGTAGGTACTTCCGTTAGTGAAAATTCTTGCTCCTGTTTGGTAGAGTAAATTATTTTCTATAGTCCAATCGTCATTTTCGGCACCGAGATAAATTCCGTTACAATCGTTTGAAGCATTAAAAAAATCGTAAATTTCGTTATCTGAGATTTTATTTCCGCTGTTTTCTGCACCTGCTGTTCCTACGGAATAAATTATATTTGTAGGTGTTGAAGTTTTTCCGGTAATAATATTGTTCATTATAACATTATCGTCATTTCCTTCAAGGTCGGTTGTTGTTCCAAGTACAATTACTCCACTTGTAGTACTTGTTACGTCCGATTTTATTGTAAGATATGAAATTGTATCATTTTGTGCATCGTTTTGAAAACCGAAAACAGGTCCGGGCGTTGCATCTATGTTTGAAAATTCCCAATCCCCTGCTCCCACTCCTCCGGGACGACCATCGAAACGCAATTTTTCTACGTTATCGAAAATTATCATTGCTCCACTTGTTCCGGGCTGTATGGTTTGAGTTCCTGTTACACCAAGCTGTGGACGAATTGTTACATTGTATTTTGGTAGTGTTAAATTTACTACATCAAAAGTTACCGGTATTGTTTCAGTATTGTCGTCATAATCGACAAGCATTTCAAATTTCACATAATCATCGACATATTTTACACGAAGTTCGGCGGCAACTGCTGTCAAATTTAAGTAATCACCTGTTGCACCTACGGTATATGTTCCTGTAAGCGGTTCTACTTCTGAAATTATTACATAGGCATCGCCGGTTGCCGTTAATCCTGCCACATCAAAATTGTCGGATTGAATTGTGCCGGCTCCGATTGTTGAACCGATTCCGGAATAACTGCCGTTGATGTTATTATTGCTTTGTCCCAAAACTTTTGGCGGAGTTGCTGCCGGGTCGGCGTGTGTTACTCGAATTGAAGCAATATTTGCAAGTGTAACCGAACTTAAATCAGTTGTCATTTGCCAGTAGATTTGTTCGGCTACAGTCGGATTTGCAAGTCCGTTTTCGGCAGTTTTTCCGTCCATATTTACTCCTTCAAATACATTTAAAGTAATAAAACCGGTGCCTGAACCTCCTGTTGTCAATCCAATTGTTTCAAATTTTCTGTAATTTGTTCTTCCTATAGGGAAATCGTATTGAGAAGCAACGGCATTATTTGGTATTGCTCTTCTTAAAGGTCCGTTTACGTAATTTGCAGAAGTTCCACCAATTAAATTTCCTGTTTGATTTCCAAAAACTGTTAAAAGTCCGCTTCCGGCAACATCTGTGTAAACATTACCGTCTGTAAGGTTTACAATTTCTGCTCCGATGTCGGCAGTAAGTGTTACTCCGGTTGCGGAGGTGTTGTTAAAAGTAAGTTCCGCCATTGTGGCTGTAAATGTACCTGTTCCGCTGTACGATTGTGCAGTACTTCCGGTAAAACTTATATGATTATCTGCATAAGTATCAGTTGTTCCGTCAATTTCTCCATTATTTATAACATTTCCGGTAATTTCAAGATTTCTTCCGGTAAGGATATACTTATCGTTTGCATCTGTTAAAGTTAAATCATTACAAAGAATATTTGTGTTATTTCTGCAAACAAACTCTCTGTTTGCTCCTCCGGCAGGATTGTTTAAAATAATATTACCAAGTTGTAAATCTCCTCCGCCGATACAAATGCTATAACCCGGAAATGTAGGGTCTCCATTTGAAGTTGAAATTCCATCTCCAAACTGAATAGTTGAGCCGATAAAATTTTTAGCTCCTGTTTGTCCTTTTATATCTATTGCATCTATTTGTACAAATTTTTTGCTTGCATGTGGGTCTATAATTGTAATTTTTCCGCCTGTGAAATTTACGATAGAATTATTGTTAAATAAAACAATATCCAGATTGTTTGATAAATTTGTTGTTGCTTGTGGGTCTATATTTATATTTCCGCCTGTCATTGTAAATTTCGTTATCTCCGTTCCTGTTCCGTTATCGAAAACCATTCTTCCGAATAAATTAATTGTTCCTGCACTCATTGTAAGACTACCACCTGTACCATTATCTCCGCCTCCTCCTGTAGCTTGGAATATATCATTCCCGTCTCCGATATTTATTGTACCGCCGGTAACGGTTAAATCTCCGGTTTCGCCGGCATTGTTTCCGAGCATTCTGAAATTGCTACCTACTGTTATTGTTCCTCCTGAAATTAATAAATCTTGTTTCATGTTGAAATTGCTACCTACTGTTATTGTTCCTCCGGCAATTATGTTATTTCCGGTAGATGTTTTATTAATTGTAAGATTTCCTAAAACATTTAATAATGCTATATCTTGAATTTCAATATCTCCATCAAAAGTAAGACTACCTGTTTGGGTACCTAACTGTGTATTAATAGTCAGATTCGGGTTCGAAAAAAATAATTTCCCGGTTGAAGAACAAGCTGTTTGGTTACTGAAATAGGGGCTGATATTTATAGTCGAAGTTCCTGATATTTTTAATGTACCGTTATTTACAAAAAGTTTATTTTTGGATGTTGTATTTGCTGGTATTATTGTTATATCTCTCTGAATATCAAATAAAGCTGTCATATCGACACCTTTATTTAACTGAATACTATAAAATTCACAAATTGCACCGGTTCCGGTGAGTGTTGCATTTGTTGTTCCTTCAAAATAAGTAAATAAGCGTGCTTCATTTCCTGCATTATCGTTAAAACCATCAAAAGTCCCATCTACAACAAGATTTCCACTAAGATAAAGCTTTTGCGTCCTATCTCCTGTTGCAGTTTGACATACTTGAAATGTTCCTCCGGCATTTATTGTCATATTTCCGTTTACAGTAAGTGTTTTGTTCCCATCACTATAGGTTAAAATACCGTTTACTGTCAGATTATTACAAATATCTGCACTATTCCGTAAAGTAACAGTATGTCCTGCTTGCACTTCTGTATCACTTGTTCCGGTAGGTACTTGTCCTGCTATTGCATTTTGCCATCCAGAGCCATTGTAGCGTTGCCAAGTTGTGTTTACATTCCATTGTCCTGATGTTAAAGAACGAAAATCTCCAAGTACCTGTGAGTACCCCAAATTTACGGATAAAAACACCGTAATTATTGCTAAAATAATTTGTTTTAAGTTATTCATTTGTTTTAAGTTATTTTGTTGTTAAAAATTTTACCGTATAATATCATTAGTGTCCGCTTGTAATTAACAAGTATTGAGCATGTTACAATATCTTGC
>JAOZMN010000309.1 GCA_029934265.1 Bacteroidales bacterium | reverse complement strand
TTAGCGAAAATATTCAACTGAATTTTTATAGTAGGGTAATTGTGCATAACGGAAACTGCTTGGTGGCGGTGGTTTGGTAGCTTGCCTTTTTGTTTTTTGAGCTTGCGAAAAAACAAAAAGGTAAGCTACCAAACCACTGACAACTAAGCAAATGTTAAGTTTTTCTATCAAGGTGCTGTATGTTCTTCAACTGTTTTAATTTCTAATTTTGTTAAATTATAAAGCTTATAAACCATTTTGTCAATTTGATTTTCTAATAACTCTGTTTTTTTTCTGGTCTTTTTATTTTCAAGAATTTCATTAATTATATTTACAAATTTCTCTTGCTCATTTTTCTGAATTATCTTGATTGGTAAGTTTTTTAGTATTACAATTTTAACTTGTGCGAAAACTCTATTGTCCTCATTAACCAATGATTGGTAATAAAAGTTTAAAAGTTTAGAATTAAATAATGCGAGAATATATTTTAATAAAAAGTTGTCATTCTTTAATATGTGTATATGTGTGCTATCTAAAGTAAGTGTTTTTTTATTGTCATAACATGCTATCAACTTGTCCGATGTTTGACGACTGATTAATTTTTCTGCTCTATAAAAGTAATCCGTATTAGTATTACTCCACAACTCTTTGGGATTAAATAAAATATAATTACTGCTAAATTTATATGTGTAATTATTAATATCTTTTCCTCTTAATATTTTCTTGTAAATTTGACTTTCTTTTTTGTCTGAAATAAATTTTTTGTTGTTGCCGGTAATTATTCCTTGATATGATTTTACAATATCTGATAAGTATAAAGTGTCGGTTTTTGCTATTTTATCTATGATAGAAAATAAATTGGGATTTGGATAAAATTTATTCAAATATGATTTTTCAGGATACTTTTTTTCTATTTCAATAGTCTTATAATCATCTACTTGAAATTTATCAATATCATCAATATTTGTATATTTTATAAGCTTATTAATTTCTGATTTATTAAAACTGAAAATTGTAACACCCCCAATATTTGCATGTTCAAAAATCTCTTCTGGAAAATTGGTTATTGATTGTAAATTATTGTCTAATAAAAACTTTCTTGTTTTACTGTAAGTATTACCGAGCAGTAAAGTATTTGGTACAATGAATGAAAGTATTCCTGTTTCTGATGCTATATCTCGCCCTTTTTCAGTGAATAATGCGTATGTATTACCTTTATATTCAAATAATTTATAATTTTCTTTATAATAACTAACAACTGCTTGATTTTTATCTTTTTGATTTTTGCCCAAAAGCAATGTAATATATGGAGGATTTCCAATAATTACATCAAAACCTTTAAAATTCCCAGCTTCATCTAAAATTTCAGGAAATTCAAAACGCCATTCAAAGGCATTAGCATATAGTTCTTCTAACTTAATATTATATGTTTTTTCAAGTGTGATAATTTCATTGGATAATTTTTTTGTTTTAATATTCCAATTTTCCTTATCTTGAATAGTAAAAAAAACAGGCATTTCTGCAAGTTTTGCTTTTTTCTGTTTCAAAAGAATATAGTCAGGGTCGGTAGGGTTTACATTTTGAGCAAATTGTTGTTTAATACTCTGTATTTCCTTCTCTGCCTTTTGTTTTACTGTCTTATCGCTCGTTGATTTGTAAAGAATTACCTGAGTCTTATATTTCTCTGTAACAAGTCGCATTTTTTGAGCTTGTCCGTTTGTTAGTCCTAAACCATTTAGGGCAAACCGTCCTATAAGCGAATTTCCTTGTTTTATATTAATATCAATATTAGGCAGTGTTTCTAATTCTTTGTAGTTGCTTTTTTCGGTGTAATATGAATTTTTTAATAACTCTATCCATAATCGTAACCTTGTAATGTTTACTGAATTAGGGTTAATATCAACACCGAATAAGCAGTTTTCTATAATTGTTTGTTTTTCATGAAATAATGCTTCTTGCAACTCTTGTTTATAATCAATAATATTTCCTTTTTTATTAAGACGATATTCAAATAGTTCTTCTGTTTCTTTTTCTGTTATTACCAATTCATCATTTATAATTTCTATCGTATAATCTTTTATTTTGTTGCCTGTTTTGTATTGCAAAATTCCAAGTTCGGACTTTATTGCAATGATTTCATTTAATGCAGAAACCAAAAAATGTCCGGAACCTACTGCCGGGTCGCATATTTTAATGCTATTAATTATTTCATTAGCCTTTTGTCTGTTTTCTATTTTGTCTTTAATTTCTTTAAATTGTGTTTGAATAGATGTACTTTTGAAATTATCAATCTGGAAGTGTTTTTTGAACTTTTCGATAACAGATGCTCGTATAGTTTGGCTACACATATACATTGTAATATATCCGGGTGTAAAAAAAGAACCTTCTTTGTAACCGTTAATTTTTTCAAAAATTAGCCCGAGTACAGATGCGTTTATTAAATTTTTCCGGTCTTTTTGTAACTCGCTTGTTCCGACACTTGTAAAATCGTAGGCATCAAGAAAGTTAAAAATATATTCTAATATTGGCAAGGATTTATTTGAGTCATTTTTTAAAACAGTTTTACCGAACAGTTGTAATTTAAAGCGGTCGGTCAGGTTACTAATTCTTATTGCTTGTCGTTCTAGGCTACTAATTTCAAAAAGAGAACTGTTCAGATATGGTATTTTCTTAAATTTTTCTTTTAAATCATCAAGTCTATTATCAGGCTTTTCAGCAAGAACTGCAAAAAATAATTCATTTAGTTCTCTGTAATCTCTTATTGATGAGTTATCCAAAAATTTATAATCGGAATTATTATTATGGTATGTTACAAGTTGTGCTTCTAATAATTTTAAAAATATTATTCTGTTTATCCACAATATAACAAGTTCAAGCGAAATGTTTTCTATCTGTTCTTCTTTGGAATTTCCGAACTTGTCGACTTTTTCAATGTTCGGGTATCTGTCTTCAAGTTTTATTGTTGAAATTGTATTTTCTAAAAGCGATGCGTTTTCTTTTTTACTTCGTACTATTATTTTTTCACCTTTTTGATTTTGCTCTTCAAGTCCGATGATATAAAGTAATTCATAATAAAATTCCTTGTTTAATGTGTTGCTATCATTTATATATGATTTTTTCAGTAGGAACTCAGGGGAGAATATTTTGTATAATTTTATAAGTTCTTTTTGATTATCAGAAATACTTGTTTTTGTATTTTGTATGTTAATATGCGTAAACTCTAACTTATGGTCAAGCTCTTTTATGTATTTAGGTGCTATTTCTTTATAAAACAGCTCTGTTTTATTGCTTGTTTTCTCTTTTTTATCCCAACTTTTGAACTCTTTTTGTAACTCTTTATTTTCAAAAAATATTTTTTCAAAATCAGATGCGTCAAAAATAAACCATTCATAAAAATTTGTGATAATTAGATGTTTAATATCATTATTCAGATTATTAATTCGCTCCTGTAAATAATATAACAATATTTGATACATTGATTTTACCTGCAAATTATCTATGGTAATCATTTCTTTGCTATCTGGTGTTTTTGTTTCAATTATAACACCAACTTTGCTTTTATTGGATTTTTCAATATGAATGACAAAATCAAAATTACCTTTTGTATTAATTGCATTATTATTGTAAAAAGTATTTTTCAAAAAATCACGAAGTGGGTATTTAGAATATTCTTCATTTTCATCTCGGTCTATTCCATTTATAAAAATTTCTAATTGAGTGGAAAAATTATCTAAATCGGAAAATTTAATTTTTCGATTTTTGTATATTTTATTTATTTGTTCTTCTTTTTTTTTCATTTTTCTACCCAGTATTTTTTTTTAATAAAACTTAACGTAAACTGCTCTTGAACACCCTTTTTCAGGGTGTTTTAAAGCAAATGTTAAGGGTTTCAATATCATGTAATATCACTGTAATATCAGTTTTT
>JAOZMN010000308.1 GCA_029934265.1 Bacteroidales bacterium | reverse complement strand
GTCCGGAGTACATGGCGGAGTAGCAATCGGAACACCGGAAATTATAATTTTGTGCGAAACTGCCGGTTTTGATACTGTTTTTGTTGAAACGGTCGGAGTGGGACAATCTGAAATTGACGTTAAATCAATGACGGATTTTTTTCTTTTACTTATGCTTGCAGGTGCCGGCGATGAACTTCAAGGTATAAAAAGAGGCATCATGGAAACGGCAGATGCAATAATTATTACAAAAGCAGACGGCGAAAATTTGAACAAAGCAAAAGTTGCTTGCGGTTTGTATCGAAATGCCTTACATTTATTTCCGGCTACGGATTCCGGCTGGATACCCAGAGCTGATTATTCTTCCGCACTTTCCGGCGAAGGACTTAAAAATGTTGCAAATATTATAGATGATTTTGTAAGATTTTGTAAAAATAACGGTTTTTTTGAGAAACAGCGTGCAGAGCAAGCAAAATTCAGAATGTACGAAACTGTAAATAAGGAAATTAAAAATCGATTTTATTCAAACCCGAAAATTTCGGAACGAATTAAAAATATTGAAAATAATGTTGTTACAGGAAAAATAAGTCCTTATGATGCCGCAAAACAACTGTTGAGTTCAATGTAAAAAGACCCTTAGGGTTTAATTTAACAAAAATTAATAAATTTAAATATCTTATTTACAGATATTTACTTCAAACCCTAAGGGGCTGATAACCCAAAACATCCTTTTTTATATTAAACTCATTAAATGAAATACGACCTTAAAAAATGGCTTCCCACAACCATGAAAGAAGTAAAATTGCGTGCTTGGGAGCAATTAGATATAATACTTTTTACAGGCGATGCCTATATCGACCACCCCTCTTTTGGGGCGGCGGTTATAGGAAGGACTTTGGAAGCAGAGGGCTACAAAGTTGCAATAATTCCGCAAGCTAATTGGCGTGATGATTTACGTGATTTTAAAAAACTCGGAAAGCCTCGATTGTTTTTTGGTGTAACTTCCGGGAATATGGATTCTATGGTAAATCATTACACGGCAAACAAGCGATTACGTTCAAACGATGCCTATACTCCGGACGGAAAGGCAGGTTATCGTCCCGATTATGCAACAACTGTATATTCTAAAATACTTAAAGAAATTTATCCGGACGTGCCGGTAATTATCGGAGGAATTGAAGCGTCTTTACGCAGATTTACACACTATGATTATTGGTCGAATAGTTTGAAATCAAGTATATTATATGAAAGTAAAGCCGATTTGCTTGTTTACGGAAACGGAGAACAAGCTATTAAAGAAATTGCCGGAAAATTAAATTCCGGTACGAAAATTGATGCAATTTCCGATGTGAAACAGACATCTTATCTGAGTTCCGGAAATGAAAAAACAGCAGACATGATAAGTTTGGAAACACACCGCCTGCTGTATTCACACGAAGAATGTTTAAATGACAAAAAAAAATTTGCCGAAAATTTTAAACATATTGAAATAGAATCAAACAAAAAACGTGCCAAAGTTCTAATACAAGAAGTTTCAGACAAATATGTTTTTGTAAACCCTCCTTTTACTGACCGGCTTGATACTGAAATCGACAAAACTTACAGTTTACCATATACAAGATTACCGCACCCCAAATACAATAAACGTGGTGATATTCCGGCTTACGAAATGATTAAATTTTCGATAAATATTCACAGGGGCTGTTTCGGAGGGTGCAGTTTTTGTACTATTTCGGCACATCAAGGAAAATTTATAGTCAGTCGTTCCGAAAAATCAATATTAGAAGAAGTAGAGCAAGTTACAAAAATGCCTGATTTTAAAGGATATATTTCCGACATCGGAGGTCCTTCTGCGAATATGTACAAAATGGAAGGTTACGATTTGGAAATTTGCAATAAATGCACACGTCCGTCTTGTATTTTTCCGAAAATTTGCACAAATTTGAATATTAATCACTCAAAACTGACTTCGCTTTACAAAAAAATAAATGATTATTCCGGAGTCAAGAAAGCATTTATCGGTAGCGGTATTCGTTACGATATGCTTATTGATAAAAATAATGAAATAAAAGGCGATAAATTAAAATATACCGAACAATTAGTAAAACATCACGTTTCCGGACGATTAAAAATTGCTCCGGAACATACGGAAGACGGAGTTTTGGAGTTTATGAGAAAACCGACTTTTAAATTATTCTATACTTTCAAACAAGTTTTCGATAAAATAAATATCAAATCCGGACTCAAACAACAACTTATTCCATATTTTATTTCGAGCCACCCTGCTTGCACGGATACCGATATGGCTGAACTTGCCGTAAAAACAAAAAAACTTAATTTCAAGCTCGAACAAGTGCAGGATTTAACGCCGACACCGATGACTCTTTCGGCGGTTGTCTTTTATTCCGGCTATCACCCTTATACTTTGAAAAAAGTTTATACGGCAAAAAGCAAGGAGCAAAAACTTTCGCAAAAAATGTTTTTTTTCGGATATAAAAAAGAATATCGAAACAAAATAAAACACAAATTGCAAAGCATGAAACGACCGGATTTATTGAAAAAGTTATTGAAATGATATAAAAAAAGTTGAAATTTAAAACTTTTAAAAAACAAGGATAAAAAATATTAAAACAGACGGAGGTCTGAAATTTATAAGTTTTTGCAACTATTTGTGGAATTTTCGAGTCATTTTAATCAAGATATAAATAACAAAATTTTATATTTTTCGTTATTTAATAAACACGATGTATAACTTTAAAATTTATTAAAAATGAACAGAACAACTTTGATAATGCTTTTTGTAAGCATTTTTGCATTTTCAGGTTTGCAAGCCCAGTGGGGAAATCCTGACGGGAAAACTACATTGAACTCCGGCAAACAAGGAGTCGTAAAATGGGATAAGATGTCTTATGATTTCGGTAAGATGAAAAAAGGAAATCCGGATAAAGCGGAATTTAAAATGACAAATACCGGAGGAAAACCGATTTTGATTACAAATGCAAAAGGTTCGTGTGGTTGTACGGAAATTGAATATCCGAAACGTCCGATACGACCGGGAGAAACGGTTAAAATTTTAATCAATTACGATGCGGAAGAACTCGGAGAGTTTAATAAAACCGTAACTTTAACGATGAATATCGAGAAAAGCTCGCAAGTGTTGCATATCAGCGGTTCGGTGGAATAGAAAAGTACTAAATTTTATTAAAAAGCTTTTACAAATTATTTTGTAAAAGCTTTTTAATTTGCACTTATTTGGTATTTTTACCTGATTTATATAATAAAAAATAGATGACGATTTTTATAACTGCGGAATATTTTTAAGAACATCAATAAGTAAATCCCAAAATTTTTGTACAGTTTCAATATCCATTCTTTCATCGGGCGAATGAGCACCTTTTATTGTTGGTCCGAAAGAAATCATATCCATACTCGGGTATTTTTCGAGGAACAAACCACACTCCAGACCTGCGTGTATAGCTCTTACAACAGGCTTATTCTTAAATAATTTAATATATGATTTTTCTGTAATATCTAATATTTCAGAGTTTGTATTAGGTTTCCAGCCTGGGTATGAATCGCCGTGCATTACTTTTGCACCAGCAAGTTTAAAAACTGACGCAACAGTAGATGCAATATCTTTTTTAGCAGACTCCACCGCACTACGCTGACTTGTTCCTATAAGTATTTTGTTGTTGTCGATAAACTTAACGGAAGCTAAATTGGTAGAAGTTTCAACCAAACCGGGCATTTCCGAACTCATCATGTAAACACCGTGCCAGCAAGCATAAAGAGAATCTAAAAGCTGTTTTTGAGTTTTTTTATTGATGATAAAATCAGGAGTTTCTGTATCCTGAATAGTAATTTCCATTTTTCCTTCAGTAATAGAAAATTCATTAACAATATCGGTTGCCAAATTTGCAGTGTAAT
>JAOZMN010000307.1 GCA_029934265.1 Bacteroidales bacterium | reverse complement strand
ATTATTTTTTGTGGTAAACTGGACCTGCCATTCACACAAATTCCAGTAGAACCAATATTGAAAAATGAAATGATACCAAAATTACAAATAATTTTAAAAAATCCAATTCTAATTTTGTAATTTTTCGATAGCAGTTTCAATACGTTTTACTGTTTCTAATTTTCCTATGGTTTCCATTATATCAAAAATGTGCGGTCCGCCACCGCCTCCGGTCAATGTTAAACGTAAAGGATTCAGTATTTTTCCGAAATTCAGTTCGTTTTTTTCGATATGTTCTTTTATCGAATTTTCAATATTAATTGAAACAAAATCAGCCTCTCCAATTTTATTTATAAGCATAATTATTTGGGACATAAATTCCGAAGTATCTTCTTTCCATCGTTTTTTTACGATTTTTTTATCATACTCGGTTGGTGCTTCAAAAAAGAACGATGCTTGTGTCCAAAAATCACCGGTTAAGCTTATTCGTTCTTTTACAAGTGAGCATACTTTTTGTATATATTCCTGCTTCGCTTTGCCGATTTGAACTTCAAATTTTTCGGTAAAAATTTCAGCAAGTTTTTTATCAGAAAGTTTACTTATATATTGTTTATTGAACCATTTTGCTTTTTCAGGGTCAAATTTTGCTCCGGATTTCACGACCTTATAAATATCGAAATTTTTAATAAGTTCGTTAATATCCATAATTTCTTGTTCCGTTCCGGGATTCCAACCAAGCAAAGCGATAATATTTACAAATGCTTCTGGTAAATATCCGTCTTCTTTATATCCTCTTGAAATTTCGCCGTTTTTCGGGTCTGTCCATTGCAATGGAAATACAGGAAAACCCATTTTGTCGCCGTCTCTTTTGCTGAGTTTTCCCTTTCCGTTGGGTTTGAGCAATAAAGACAGATGAGCAAATTTCGGCATATCGTTTTCCCAACCGAGTGAGCGATAAAGTAATACGTGCAAAGGCAAGGACGGCAACCATTCTTCGCCTCTTATTACGTGCGAAATTTCCATTAATTTATCATCAACGATATTTGCAAGATGATATGTCGGCATTCCGTCCGATTTATAGAGTACCTTATCGTCCAAAAGTGAGCTGTCGAAAACAACCTTTCCTCTTATCATGTCTTTTACCTCAATTTTTTCGTCTTCCGGCATATTGAAACGAACGACATATTTTTCGCCGGAATTTATGCGTTTTTCAAGCTCTTCCGCCGAAAGCGTAAAGGAATTTTTCATCTGCATACGAGTTTGTCTGTTATATAATCGTACCGATGATTTTTCCTCTTCCAAACGTTTTCGCATTTTTTCCAAATCTTCCGCCGTATCGAAAGCATAATATGCGTTTCCTGAGTTTATAAGTATTTCTGCATATTTTTTATATAGTTCTTTGCGGTCGGACTGTCTGTAAGGTGCAAAATTCCCTCCTTCTTTTACGCCTTCGTCTATTTTTATTCCACACCATGCAAGAGCTTGATTTATATACTCTTCTGCACCTTCCACATATCTGTTTTGGTCGGTATCTTCTATTCTCAAAAGAAAATCGCCTCCGTTTTGTTTGGCGAATAAGTAATTAAATAACGCTGTCCGTACTCCACCCATATGTAAAGGTCCGGTCGGACTTGGTGCAAATCGTACTCTTATTTTTTTATTCATTTTTTTTATTTTATAAAAAATTTAAGGTCTTTAATTTTTTTTAAGAACAAAGCCTTATTTATAAATCATTAATAACTAATAAATTACAATAGACATAATATGAGAACTTTAGTAAAGTTAATTCCATTTATTTTTCTATTAGTGCCATTTCTTTTTTTGTCAATCCGTATATTTTATATATTATTTTATCAATTTGTTTCTCTAATTTTTTTGTATCATTTTTTATCCCTATTTGTTTTATTTTGATAATTTCATCAACTTTTTTGATAATATCGTTCATTATTTTTTCATCAACTTCCGGTAAAGTAAAGCGTTCTATTGTTGTCTTTTTCAGCGTATAAGCACCTCCGGCTGTCATTACTCCGATAGCTGAAAAATAAAATTGCATTAATCGGCTGTTCAAAACGGCGAGAATAAATTTGAGTGGCAACTCTTCGCTTATTATAAAAAAAGCACCACTTGTTAAAAAATATTTTTCATCGTCCAAACAAAAGCCCCACTTGTCTGCCGTAAGTGGCCAAATTATTTTTTGTTGATAAAAAAGACTTATATAAGATGCTGCTTGTCTTTGCATTGCATACCATTCGTACCTTATTCCCGTTTCCGCCTTATTCCGTTCTGCTAATTCGGTTTTATGATTTTTGAAATAATCATAAAGTGTCTTATAACTTTTTTTAAATTTTGTTTCAGCAACTTTTGACGCTCCGGAAATTTTTTTATCTTTATGAAGAGGGAAATGCCAATTTATGTAAATTAACCATAAATCATCATATTTGTTGTAATATTTTTTTATATCTTTTCCTTTCAGAAGAGGTTTTATAATTTCTTTATTTTTTTTGTCTTTTTTTACCAGCTCGTTTCGTTTTTCGGTGCTGATAATAAATGCTTTATCATATCCGGTTGTTACTCCTCTGCGTATTGAAATTGTTTTATAATCTTTTATTAATTTTCCGGTAGTCTCTATTTTAGTTATAATTTTTTCTTTTTCGACTGATATAAATTTCCATGCTCGTGAATTTATATCTTTCGGGTTAAAAATTATTTTACGTTTTATTATTTCACTTGTTAAATTTTCACTGTCTAATTTTTCTTTTTCAAACTTTGAATAAGCAAAATTTTTATCGGCTTTTAACTTTTTCGCTATTATTACCGAACTTGAAACAAGTGCTTCATCAAAAATCGGGACTTGCTCAAAATCAACTATCTGTAATAATTGATTTTGTGTTAATAAATTTCTTAAATTTTTTCCGTACTCTGTTCTGAAAAATTTATTCGTAGTAATATATGAAAATATTTTTCCTTTTTTGAGAATATTCAACGCAAGTTCAAAAAAATATACGCTTATATCTGCTGTTCCCGAATATATTTTGTAACTTTCCTTAAAATACGAACTAAATTTTTGCAGTTGTTTATGTTCAATATACGGCGGATTTCCTATTATCAAATCAAAACCTTCAAAATTTCCGTTGCTGTCCAAAACTTCAGGAAATTCAAAACGCCATTCAAAAGCATTAAGATATAAAGTTTTTAATTTTTCTTGATAATCTTTTTCTAATTTATCAATTTCAATAATTAGTTTATTTATATTCTCTTTTTGAATTTTTTTGTCATTTTCCGGTATTAATGCCGGATTTCGACTTTGTATTTCCCAAAGTTCGGCTCGTAAAGTTTTTAATTGTTTATAATCTTCATCGTTGGGGTTTGCTTTTTCGGCAAAGTCTTTTTTTATTTTATTTATTGTCAGCTTGGCATTTTGTTTAACAATTTTATCGTTTGTCGATTTATAAATTATGATTTGCTCTTTGTATTTTTGAGTAACAAGTCTCATTTTTTGTTGCCTTTCTCCTGATATTCCATTGCCGTTTAGTGCAAATTTTCCGACAAGCGAATTTCCTTGTTTTATGTTAATATCAATATTCGGCAGGGTTTCTATTTCTTTGTAATTACTTTTTTGGGTATAATGCGAACTTTTTAATAATTCAATCCAAAGTCTTAATCTGCAAATATTTACAGAGTTTTTATTAATATCTACACCGAAAATACAATTCTCGATTATTGTTTCTTTTTCGTAAAAAATTGCTTCCTGTAATTCTTGTTTTTCTTTTATCGGATTTCCTTTTTTACTCAAATTATAATCAAAAATTTCGTCTGTTTCGTTGTCGGTGATTATTAATTCGTCGTTAAAAACTTCTGCTCTGTAATTTTTTATTCTGTTTCCGTTTTTATATCGCAAAATTCCGAGTTCGGATTTTATTGCAATTATTTCGTTT
>JAOZMN010000306.1 GCA_029934265.1 Bacteroidales bacterium | reverse complement strand
GTAAATTAAACATTTAGTTTTGTTAAATTTTATTAAATCAAACCCTAAGGGTCTTTTTATACAGAGCTCAAAGTTGTTATTTATTAACTATAAAATTGTTAATTATCTCACATTTTTGTATAAAAAATATAATCGTATTAAAAATATAAAATAAAATATTAGTTTTGTGCCTGATATTAATGTAATATTTTTAAAATCAACAAAATTATTTTTTTTCTAAATTAAAGTATATACAAATGAAAAATACAAGAGAGTTAAATTTCGATTCAAAATTAATCCATTCGGGAGACTTTGAAGATGCCTTTGGCAGTGCAGTTACTCCTATTTATCAAACCTCTACATTTTCCTTTAAAAACGCACAACACGGTGCCGATTTATTCGCAGGAAAAGAAGAGGGATACATCTATACTCGTATAGGAAATCCGACTATCAACGCATTGGAAAACAAACTTGCAGAACTCGAAAACGGTTTCGGCGGAATAGCTTTAGCTTCCGGAATGGCGGCAGTAAGTACGGTTTACATGAATTTTCTTGCAAAAGGAGACCACATGATAAGTACAGCCGCAGTTTACGGTCCGAGCAGAGCAATTATGGACAGCCATTTCAAAAAATTCGGCGTAGAATATACTTACATAGATACTTCCAACTTAGAATTACTCGAAAAATCAATACAGCCCAATACCAAATTATTATATTTGGAAACTCCGTCAAATCCGACAATTCAACTTACGGATATTAAGAGAGCTTCAGAAATAGCTCACAAACACGATATTATTGTTGTTGTAGATAACACTTTCTGCAGTCCTTATTTACAAAAACCTCTTGATTTGGGTGCAGATGTAGCCTTACATTCATTAACAAAATTCATAAACGGACACGCTGACATCGTAGGCGGAGCTTTAATTGCAAAAGATGAAAAAGTTTACAAACCACTTCGCAAAACCATGACTTATATGGGCGGAAATATGGACCCACACCAAGCATATATGGTTATCAGAGGAGTAAAAACTCTTAGTTTAAGAATAGACCGTGCACAAGAAAACGCAGCAAAAGTTGCTGATTACCTTGAAGCACACGACAAAATTTCATGGGTAAAATATCCCGGTCTTAAATCGTTTCCTCAACACGAACTTGCAAAAGAGCAAATGAACGGTTTCGGTTCAATGATAAGCTTCGGTGTAAAAGGCGGATATAAAGCCGGACAAATTGTAATGGATAATGTAAGTCTTTGTACGCTTGCCGTTTCGCTCGGAGGAGTTGAAACTCTTATTCAACACCCGGCATCAATGACTCATGCCGCAGTACCGAAAGACGACAAACTTGCAGCAGGAATTACCGATGATTTAGTACGTTTTTCTGCCGGTATTGAAGACGTGCAAGACATTATAAACGACATAGATAACGCTCTTGCGAAAATATAAGGTCTTTTCGACTTTTTTTTATATTTTACAGACATCTGTCTGCTTTAATATACAGTCGAAAGACTGTATATTTTTAATTTGATTACAGCAAATAAATTTAAAAATGAATAAACTAAAATTTATTTCGATATTATTATTATTTTCGTTGTCGGCTTTTTCTCAAAACAATATATCAGGAACAGTATATGATTCGGAAACCAAAGAAACTATTCCCGGAGTTGCTGTATATTTTCCGGATTTGCATTTGGGACGTTTAAGCGATTCGCTCGGAAATTTTACTTTTAAAGATATTCGTCCGAAAAATTTGATTTTACAAATAAGTTATATCGGATATGAAACAAAAATATTAACTCTTAATACGGATTCAATAGCTTCAAAATTAAATATTTATCTAAAAAAAAATACTTTTGTCATTGAAGACATAATTGTTTCCGGTACAAAAATTTCACCTGTACATGAAATAGCAATCGAAATAAAAACCGTAAAATTAGAGAATCCGAACGGCAAAGGGAAAAATTTATTGGAACAACTTTCCGAACAAGCCGGTGTAGATGTAATTTCAAAAGGTGGTGGTGTAGGCAAACCGGTTATCAGAGGGCTTTCAAACACAAATATTCTTTTTATCGACAACAGTGTAAAATTAGAGAATTTTCAATTTTCGGAAGACCACCCTTTTATAGTCGATGAATTTGGTGTGGAACAAATAGAAATAATTAAAGGACCGGCTTCTTTATTATATGGTTCGGAAGCAGTAGGCGGTGTCATTTATGCGATAAGAGAACACCCGCCGCACAACGATATTTTTTCGGGAAATTATTCAATAGCGTATCATGATAACACTAAGGGTTTTACGCAAAGTCTCGGAATCGGAAGCTCGTACAAAAAAGTCCATTTCGGAACAAGGATAACTACAAAAACTCACAAAGATTATACTTTCGGCGATAAAATTCAAGTCCCTAACAGTCGCTATTTTTATAATTCGGTAAAATCGGTTGTCGGATTTTCACACAAAAGAGGAAAAACGGATATATATTATGATTTTGCAAAAATAAAAGCAGGAATGGCGGTTGCTCCGGCAGTCGCTATGGTAAAAGACAACGAACGAGAAAATAAAGTATGGTTTCAAGACCTTACAAATCATGTAGTTTCGCTTAAAAATAATTTATTTTTTAATAAAGCAAAATTTGAAACAAATGCTTCTTTTCAAAGCAATTCCAGAAAATTGCAAACTTCCGAACTTATGCCGCAATTTATGATGGTCGATATGCTGTTAAACACTTTAAGCGGAGAAGTTAAGTTAAGCAATAATTTCAAAAAAAGCGAAATTATAACCGGCATTCAATCAAATTATAAAGAAAATAAAAATTTTGAAGCACCGGCACACGTTATTCCCGATGCTCAAGTTTTTGATATTTCAGCTTTCGGACTGTATTCAGGACATTTCAGTGAAAAATTATTTTTCCAAACCGGTATCCGCTACGACATCAGAAATATAAAAGCTCAACCGGAAATTAAAAAAGGACACGAAGGTGAAACAAGAAAAATTGATAATAATTATAACAATGTCAGCTTTTCGTCCGGAATGACATATCGTTTAACCGACGATTTATTGTTACGATTGAATTTAGCATCGGCACACCGTTCACCGAATATCGCAGAACTAACACAAGCCGGTACGCACGGCGAAGTTTACGAACAAGGAAATCCGAATTTGAAAAGTCAAAGAAATTATGAGCCGGATTTCAGCATTCATTATCACAACAAAATGTTTATATTTGAATTTTCAACGTTCTATAATTATATTAACGATTATATTTTTCTTGAAAATACCGGTACTAAAATGGATAATCTTCTGTATTATAAATATATGCAAGATGATGCCAAAATTTTCGGTTTTGAGACCGGCTCGAAAATAATGCTCTTTGATTTTGTTAAGCTTAATGCAAATTATTCATATATTGAAGCATACAGAGGAAATGGCGATTATCTGCCGTTTATACCGCAAAATAAAATCTTTTCCGGAATAGAATTTTTTAAAGAAAAAATTAAAAATTTTTATGCTCCGAGTCTGACAATTAATTCTACATTTGCTTTTGCAAAAAATAATATTCCGGTAACCGAAACCGAAACTCCGGAATATCTGATTTTTAATATTATTCTTAAAACAGAGTTCAAGTTAAACGAAAGTAAATTGATTTTTTCTGCCGGAGTGAATAATATTTTCAATACAGAATATTATTCACATTTATCAACTCTCAAAGAATTAGGATATTATAATCAAGGAAGAAATATTTTTGCAAGTCTGAAATATAATTTTTAAGGTATTCTAACTTTAAAATTAAGCACAATCTAAAAGTCTGTTGCTATTCATGAGTTCGGTATAAAAAGACCCTTAGGGTTTGATTTAACAAAGTTTAATAAATCTAAATATTTGATTTGCAATCTGTTACTTAAAACCCTAAGGGTCTGATTTTGAAAAAATATACTTTTTAGACTG
>JAOZMN010000038.1 GCA_029934265.1 Bacteroidales bacterium | reverse complement strand
TCGAAAATTTAAAATATACAAATATTCCGGAATGTTTTATGAAAAATTAATACAAATGGGGTAATTGTATCTTTGTAAATTAATTCCGGTATAAAAAGTCCATAGGGGTTTAATTTAACAAGAATTAATAAATTTAAACGTCTTATTTATAGCTTTTTACTTCAAACCTTTAGGGGCTGATTGCGAGAAATTACCTTTCTTATACTGTTCTCATAATTGAACAGAGTAAAGGTTTTATGAATATATGATTTTTTTTATTTATTTAAAATTATCGGGTTCAATTTCCGTTTTTTACAAATATAATATGTAATTTAGCAATCTGAATTTTATTAAAAATATAAACTCAATGAAAATACGTATAAAAAGACCTCCGTTGTAATAATTTGTCGAATATTTCATTAATTTGTTCGGGTGTCTTTTTTTATGTAAAAAAAATATCCCGTTTTTGTTATTTGTAAGGTAAAGTAAACAAGGCAATAAGTAAAATATACTTTCATAATATACATAGACAAAATTAATGATACGAAAATTTTTACATAGTATATTTTTAAATTGTATATTTTTACAATTTAGATACAGAGTACCTTTTGAATTTATTTTAAAGGCAAAAAGAGAAGCAAGAAGGACTAATATTAAAATTTCATGTTCCGATATATCGGAGATGTACTTTGACATTGAAAATAAATCGAAACTTTTCGGTTCGCACATAAAAGCTAATAAAGCAACAGTTAATCTTTCTTTGCAAGATGCAAAAAGAATTTATGCGGAAAGAAAAGGAACAGGCAGTAATTTCGAAGCACTGATAGATTATTTAATTAAGACAAAAAAGCATGATGTAAAATTTTCCGTAGATGAACTTATCGAACTTTACAGAAATAATCGAAATTTGGCGAAAATTACGGACGGATTAATTAAAGCTAAAGCGGAAGGTGTTAATCTCAGCGGTTCGGAAATAAAAACTCTTTTTTACAGAAAAAAAGAATATGAAAAAATATTGGAATATTACATTACGGCAAAAAAAGAAGGTTTGAATCTTGAACTTACCAACATCAGAGTTCTCTTTCTTAAAAATATAGATATTATCAAAGCAATAAATGTATCAAGAACCCTTAAAAGAGAAAATTTAAGAATACCGTTTAAAGTTCTGTCGGAATTACTTGAAGATAAGATAAATGTAACAAAATGTATTAAGATTTTACAAAAAGCAAAAAAATCATGTATCGAAGATTTATTGAACGAAAATCTTTTTGACGAACAAGTATGTGAAAATCTGGCAAATACTTATGTTATACTCGGCAAAGAAAAATTCAAGAAAGAAGTAAGCGAACTTATTGTAAATTTGAACAGATTAGATGACCCCGCAGAATTGTATCATAAATTGGTAACCAAAGAAAGTTACGGTTTTAAAATTACTTTGGAAATAATAAAAGAATACTTAAATTTCGATTTCACAGCTGATATTGACGAGATTACAAAAGCATATTTAAAAGCTCGAACAAACGGACTTTATATAACTTTTGAACAACTTGCAAAACTTGCTGAAGTAAAAGTTAATGTACAAGAGTTTGTTGATGCTAAAATAAAAAGTATTCGCACGGAAGAGTTTGCCTGACAAGCAGAGTTTGGCTCACTGATATGAGTACACAAACAAAAGTTTATCTGCGGTGAGGGTTTCGTCGTTTTATCTATTTATTTAATTAAAGAGTTCAGTCTAAAAAGTAGATTTTCTCGAAATCAGACCCTTAGGGTTTTAAGTAATGAGCTATAAATCAAATATTTAGATTTGTTAAATTTTATTAAATCAAACCATAAGGGTCTTTTTATACCGAACTCATTAAAACTTGTTAATTAATAGAAGTTTACATAAATGCAAAAGCAATATTAAAAAGGTTGAAGACCTTAAATATTTTAAGTATGAAGCATAATCGGAAAAATGAATACGAAGAATTGTTGAACTATAAAGTTCCGAAAGAAGATAAAAAAAAAATTGCAGATACGTTTATTTTTCTACAAAACAGCGGTTCAAATATACAACTTAGTCAATTAATATCATTTTACAATAAAAAAATAGATATTGACAAGTTTATTAATATCCTTAAAAGTGCCAAAGAAAATAATGTTGAATTTCCTTTTAAAGAATTTGTAAAAGTGCGACTTATAAAACGTGATTTTATAAATTTTGTTGAAGGTTATATGTATGCAAAAAAAAATAATATTGAAACAAACATAAACGAACTTGATTTTTTTGCATCTCTTAAAATAAATCTTTCAGAACTTATCGAGGCAATATTAAAGCTCAGAAAATATGAGCAGGATTTAACACTGTCCGATTTTAAAAAATGTTCTGCTTGTCTTTATAAACCTTCCGAACTTGTCGAGCTGATAATCAAACTCAAAGAAACAGACCCGGAAATAGAACTGAAAAAAATTATTTTGTTGCAATACACAAAGTATGAAGTCAATAAAATTCTGGATTACTATAAAACTACCCGACGACTTAATCACCCTATAACTTTACACGAACTTTTAAGGCTGAACGACGAAGGAAATAATTTGGAAATAATAGTAAAATCGTTGCAAACAGCACAAAAAGCAAAATTAAAAATCGACATAAAAAATATAATAGCTCTCGATACTGCCGGAGAAAATGTAAATCAACTTATTATTCAATACCTGAAAGGAGAACAAATAATACTCAAACCGGTTCATTCGAGTGTGAAAAACGGAATGGAAGTGTTGGCAAAAGTAAGTATTACAATCCGACCGGATATTTTTAATTTTTTTGAAGGAATAAATAAAAAAGCACTTATTTCAAAAGTAAAGGAAAATATAATTTCAAAGATTTCAAAACATGAAAATATTACACAAGTAAGCAATACGCTTCCGGAAATATCCGCAAAAGTATTGACTGAAATTAAAAAAAATAAAAGTTCTTATTATGTTGAAAATATCAGTTTGATTGAAGTAATAACAGGTCGTAATCTTAAAGCAGAACTTGAAATAGAGAAACTTAAAGCCGAAAGTGAAATTTATAGACTTCGAGCTGAAATATTTGAAGCAAACCTTAAAGTCGAAAAATTAAAAAAAGAAGAAAAAAAATACGCAGGTCATCACAAACACGGTGAACATAAATCGGGACATGACGAACACAGTAAACATAAGTCCGAAAACTCCGAACATAAGGAGCATAAAGTCAAAGAACATCATTAACCGTTTTTTTAATAATGAACTCAGTATAAACAGACCCTTAGGGTTTTGTTTAACAAAAAGCAATAAAGTCAGCAGTCTTCTATGCAGTCTGTTAGTTAAAACCCTAAGGGTCTGTTTTCGAGAAAATGCCTTTTTATACAGGTCTCAATAATGACTAAAAAAATAAAGAAATGGAATATATAATAATTACTTTTATTGTAGCGATAATATTTGTTGCTCTTTTATATTTAAGGATACCTTATAAGGTTTGGCCTCTTGCCAAAAATGCGAAATTTTCTCGTTTTTCATTTAAGTATCGTATTATAATAATGCATAAAATACCTGTTAATTTTATACTCGAACAATTTGTGAGAGCCGATGAGGTGAATGTAGTATTGGAATTTGAAGAGTTAAAAAATTATTACTTAATAAAAGGAGAAGAAGCTACGGAAAACATGGTAAACGTACTTATCAGAGCCAAGCGGGCAGGAGTGCGAATTGCCATAAAAGACCTTGAAAAATTTGAAATATCAGGAGGAAACATTCAAAAACTTGTAACGGCACTTAAAGTAGTTAAAAATGCAGAAATAGATATTTCGAGAGATGTACTTGAAACACATTCCTTGTATGGAAGTGATATTGAAATTTTTGTCGAAATAATGCTCAGGGCAAAAAAAGCAAATCTTGATTTGAATCTTCAAGAACTTGTGGAAGAAAATCTTACCGACGAAGCAATGAAGATGATTGTTGATGTAATAATCAGGGCAAAGAAAGCCGATTTGTACATATCCGATTCCGAAATTAAAAAACTTAAAAATGACGAGGAAACAAAACACGCAGATTTAAGAATATCACAAAAAGGAATTTTGGAACATTACAGAGCCAAAATTGACGTAGTGAAATACGTCAATGCAATGATAAAAGCCAAAAAAGCAGGAATTAATATTGATAAAGAAGCATTAAATATTCACTATCTTACTGACGGCGACATGGAAAAGCTTGTAAAAACCATGATAAAAGCCGAAAAGGCGGGACTTGATATAACTCAAACCGATTTAGTTAAAAACAATCTTGAAGGACGTGATGTAGGGAATATCATAAAATATATCATAAAAGCAAAACAAGCCGGAATTGAAATAAACTCCGAAGAACTTATCGAATTTCACCGTTTGGACGGACGACCCGAAGATTTTGTAAACGCTCTTATTATTGCACAAAAATCAAAACTCGGAATAGGCAAAAAAGAAGTTCTCGACCATCACCTTGCCGGAGCGAACGTAATAGAATATGTAAAGTCCCGATATATAATAAAAAATAATCCCGAACTTAATATTTCAACCGACGCACTTAACTCACATTATTTGAAAGGAGGCTCGATGCTTAAAGTTTTGTACGCAATTCTTTATGCTCAAAAAAATAACATTCCGATTTCTACGATGACAGCTTTTGCATTGGATTTACTGGAACAATACGACATTACCGAAATTGTAAATTGGGCAGTAAATCCGCAAGTTTTTGAAGTATTGCCGTTCGCAAAAATCGTAACAAACGACGGAGTACAAATTACCCTTAAAATAAGAGTTACCGTTCGAGGAAAGGTTGGATTATATACAAAAGGCTCACGTGAAGAAGTGCTTTTCAGCAGAATAAATGAAGCCGCCGCAGAAGAGATTCCCAAATACAGTTCGTACAAAGAGGTACTGAAAAGTTTGAATGTAATTGCCGATAACGTTTTCAGCAAAATGACAGGACACGCAAAAGCAATATTTGAAGAGGGCTACAATAAATTTCAGATAGA
Source organism: Bacteroidales bacterium (assembly GCA_029934265.1). Classification (GTDB taxonomy): domain Bacteria; phylum Bacteroidota; class Bacteroidia; order Bacteroidales; family JAADGE01; genus JAOZMN01. The sequence continues at coordinate 9,119 of JAOZMN010000038.1, read as the reverse complement.
AGAGCATTATGAAAAATTGAACGAAAAAGAACTGAAACTGAATGCAAGCAGTGCTTTTGATGTTTTGGACATTAAAATTTATGATATTATTATAGGAGAGGATACTCTTGCTGATTACAAAAGAAGAGCCGCCGAACACAAAAAAGACCTTGCCGCAATTCAAGCAAAAGAGCATCACGCACACGCACACGGAGCAGAAGTTGATGCGAAAATACGTTTGATAAACGCAAAAGCAAAATTACAGGAAGGAATGGCAGAGGCATTTAAAAACGGAACTTTCGATTTCAAAGCATATCAAACCGAAAAACATATTTTTGATGCCTTTGAAGACGACCAAAATGACAGTCATCATTAAAAATGCCGATAAAAAAGCCTAATATCTGTAATTTGTTCATTGTAAATTGTAAATTGAAAAAAAGTGTTTTTTAAAGAAATAAGCGGACATAAAGAAATAAAAAGAAAATTGCTCATCACTGTAAAAGAAGAGCGAATCAGTCATGCACAACTTTTCACCGGACCGCAAGGCAACGGAAAACTTGCAATGGCAATAGCTTATGCACAATATGTTTCATGCACCGACAAGCAAGAAAACGATTCCTGCGGAAAATGTAGTTCCTGCATAAAGTATAACAAGCTGATACACCCCGATTTACATTTTGTATTTCCAGTTGTGAGTTATAAAGGCAACAGCAAACCGGTAAGCGATGATTTTTTGAAGCAGTGGCGAGAATTTATACTCGAAAAATCATATCACAGTTTCAACGATTGGCTTGAAAAAATGGGTGTCGAAAAAAAACAAGCCGGAATATTCGCACATGAAAGTAACGAAATAATAAGAAAATTAAATCTTAAAACATTTGAATCCGATTATAAAGTAATGATAATTTGGATGCCCGAAAGAATGAATATTTCGGCGGCAAACAAAGTACTTAAAGTAATAGAAGAACCACCCGAAAAAACACTGTTTATCTTAGTTTCGGATAATACTGAAATGATTATCAGAACCATACTTTCCAGAACTCAGCTTATAAAAATTCCAAAAATAAGTAGAGAAGATATGTATGAAACAATCAAAGGAGAGTACGAAATACCGGAAGAAAAAATTCAAGAAATAGTACGACTTTCCTCCGGAAGTTTTCTTAAAGCATTGAAGTTACTTAATTCTGATGAAGTTGGAGATTCGGAATATTTTACTAAATTTACCGAGTTAATGAGATATAGTTACTCCGTAAAAATAGATAAATTATTACTCTGGGCGGAAGGAATGTCCGGTTTTGGACGAGAAAAACAAAAAATATTCATAAAATACTCATTGAGAATGCTTCGAGAAAATTTTATTTTAAATATTTCTTCGGAAAATAAAAATAAAATTAGTTTTTTGGCAGATAAAGAACTTAATTTCTCTGAAAAATTCTCCACATTTATTCATAAAAACAATATATATAAGCTGAACGAAGAATTTAATTTGGCACTAAAGCATATTGAAAGAAACGGATATGACAGATTAATTATGCTTGATTTAGCTTTAAAAACAACCAAATTATTAAAAATTAAAAATGACATATAAAAAAGAAAATCCGAGAGGATGTGTGACGGAAAAAAACACCTCAAACACGCATTGTTCGAGTTGTAAATGTTCAAAATTAGAAGTAACAAACTGGCTTAAAGATTTACCCGAAAGTTCCACATATCCTGATATTGTTGAAGTACGCTTTAAAAACACTCGAAAAGAATTTTATAAAAATGTAAATAAATTAAAACTTGAAGAAGGCGATATTGTTGCAGTTGAAGGTTCGCCGGGACACGACATAGGTACTGTATCTCTTACCGGAGAACTCATTTTGAAGCAAATGTTGAAACAAAAAGTTGCTCAAAGCTTTGAGTTTAAGAAAGTTTACCGAACAGCAAAAGAATTTGACATTCAAAAATGGCAAGAGTCCATTGATAATGAGCATAGAGTAATGCTTGAGTCTCGTAAAATGGCACGAGACTTAAAGTTGAAAATGAAAATCAGTGATGTTGAATTTCAGGGAGACGGTTCAAAGGCAATTTTTTATTATATTGCAGATGAAAGAGTTGATTTTCGTGAATTGATACGAGTTCTTGCCGATGAATTTAAGATAAGAGTTGAAATGCGACAGATAGGTTCGAGACAAGAAGCCGGAAGAGTAGGCGGGATAGGACCTTGCGGAAGAGAATTGTGTTGTTCGAGTTGGCTTTCTTCATTCAAATCCGTATCAACGACTGCCGCAAGGCATCAGGAATTAAGTTTAAATCCTACAAAACTTGCAGGGCAGTGCGGAAAATTAAAATGGTGTCTTAATTTTGAAGTGGACTCATATATTGATGCAAAAAAAGCATTTCCTCCAAAAGTTGCACTTACCGTAAAAGGAGGGAAAGCAATTTACCTTAAATCCGATATACATAAAGGAATGATGTGGTATTCCGTTAAAATAAACGATATTGTAACATTTACCGGATTGCCGATAGCAAGAGTAAAAGAAATAATAGAGCTAAACAAGAAAGATATATTTCCGGATAAGCTTAAAGAAGAGGAATATGTGGATAGTACAACACCGAGCGGATATCAAAATGTTCTTGGAAATGACAGTCTTACTCGTTTTGATGATAAGAAAAAACAATCTCGCAGAAAAAAACGAAAATCAAGTAATCGGTCAAGTCGAAATCGCTCGGCAAGCATAAAACGAAATCCCAAGACAAGCAACAAAAAAAAGAATGACAACAAAAAAAATTAAAATTTTAATGTTTACTATAATTGGTTTTGTTACAATTTTATCTTGCAACAAAACAAGTTTATATTCCGAATTTGTAGAAATAACAACAAATAAATGGGAAATCAACGACGTTAAAACATTTGATGTTCATATAGAGAAACCAAAATTAAAATATAATATCTTTATAGAAATAACGAATGATAAAGATTACGCAACATCAAATTTGTGGTTGTATATTTCATCGGAATCACCAAGCAAAAAAATACAAACAGATACCGTAATGTTTTTACTTACAGATAATAAAGGACATTGGTATGGAAAAGAAGCCGGCGATAATGTCGAAAATGCTTTTTTATATAAAAAAGCAATTTCTTTTCCCGAAAGAGGTAATTACAAGTTTTCGATACAGCACGGAATGCGTCCTAAGTATATGCCGACGGTAAAAAAAATCGGTTTGAAATTGGAGCAAGCAATAAGAGATAAAAAATAAATTGTATATAAATATGAAAAAAACGGTTTTATATTCCATTCTTGTTTTATTTGCAGTATCGAGTAATGCACAGATTGCAAGCGATACCGGTTTACAAAAAAAAGTCGATAGTCTTAAATTATTGATGACTAATTCAAAAACCGATAAAAAGCTTAGTTATTATAAAGAAATTATCAGACTTTTTGTAAATTCCGACCCCGATATTTGTTTGAAATATACCGACAGTTTATTTCTGTTTTCCACTAAAGAAAACAATAAAAATGGAATAGCCCTTTCGTATTTCTATAAAGCTATTTCGTATAAAAATAAATCGGAATACAATAAAGCATTTACCTGTAATTTTAAAGCACTTCACCTGTTTGAAGAACTCAATGATTCGACTTTGCAAGGAAATACACTTTTGCATATTGCGGTTTGTTATACAAATTTAAAAAGCTATTCAAAATCGTTGGAATATCTGGAAAAAGCGGAAAGAATATATGAAAATATCGGTGATTATTCAGGAATAATTTGGGTACTCGGAAATAAAAGTATCATTTACGGAAAACAAAATTTATATGAAAAAGCTCTTGAAATTCAGCAACTAATGCTAACAATATTAAAATCGGACACGCTTAAAGGGACTGATTTTATATATGATAATATTATAAAAACAGAAATAAATATAGCAGTAAGCTATATGCACATAAATAATTTCGAGAAAGCGGAAAAATATTCGTTAGACGCACTTGTTCCTATCCGAAAATTGAAAGATAAAGTTTCAGAAGCATTGGTTTTATTGAATCTCGGACAAATTAAATCGCAACTTGGTGATACAAAGCAAGCTTTGAATTACTTAAATGAAGCAACCGTAATATCTAAGCAAATTAAAGATAAGTTGTTACTCATAAATTGTTATAAAAGTACAGCGGATTGCTATGAAAAAGATAGAAACTACAAAAAAAGTAATGAATTTTTAATAAAATACAACGATTTATATCAAAAAGTATATTCTGCCGATGAATTTGAAGTATGAAATTGAAGTCAAAGAAAAAGAATTTTTAATCGCTCAAGCCAAAAGTAAACTTAAAATAGCAGAACTTTCTAAAAAACAATTTCAAAACAAAGTTCTCGTATCCGGAATTATTTTGTTGGTCGGAATTATTTTATTTCTGATATATTTATATTTATTGAAAGAAAAAAATAATAAAATATTGACTGAAAAAAATGAAAAGTTAATTAAACTTTCTTCCAAACATTTTATTAATAAAAAGGAAAATGCACCCGAAAAATTAACGATTGATAATTCTCTTGCCAACCGCTTGATAGATATGATGGAAATTGAAGAATTGTACTTAGACGCAAACATTACAATGACGGAAATTGCCGGAAAATTGAAAGTAACATCAAACCGAATTTCCAAAGTAGTAAATTCTACCTTTGAAAAAAGTTTCAGCGATTTTGTTAATGAATACAGAATTAAAAAAGCTCAGATATTACTTGCCGATAAAAATTTAAAAATTGATGATATTTCTAAACAAGTTGGGTTTAATTATCGAACTACATTCAGTTTGGTTTTCAAGAAAAATACCGGAATCAGTCCGTCTGTATATCGAAAATATATTAATAAAAAATAATAATAAGGTTTCTTGATTTTTTTCTTATTAACGTTATTCATAGTTGGTTACAAAGCCGTTTTTGTCAAATTTAAGAAAAGTACCGGCAGGATATTGTCTTTTTTCTCCTTTATAATTTTTAAAATTTCTTTTTTCGGCAACAGTACCGGATTTTACTGTGCCGGAAGCAGTTAAAGTTAATTTTGTACCTCCGGCAAATTTTGATTTGATTTTTCCTATTTGCAAATCGGTATCTTCTTTTAATATTCCTTGCAAAATATTTCCGTCCTTATCGAACAATAAATATCCTTTTTTACTAAAAACCGGATTTTTATTTTTTTTTAGATTAAAAGTTAAATCATTACTCGATTTTCCGTATATTAATTTCCCTTTTTCATTAAAAATAACTTTACTGCCCGAACTGATATTTATACTTTCGGCGGCAGTCCAAATACTTGTCTGATAAACAATAGTTCCGGATAAAACTTCTCCCGATTTATTAAAAGTAACTTCTTTGTTTCTTGCAAATAAAAAATTACCCGACGGAGTCCACAGCCGTGTATTTTCGGCGAGAATACCTTGCATTACTCGTTTGCTTCTGCTGTATTTTACAACCGTTCCGGCTTTAAACTTAACCGCAACTCCGTAAGTAAGCAAACAAGTATCAGCAACAAGCGTATCGTAAGTTTGCGAAAAACCGACAATAAAATTTATTGATAATATTAAAGTTAATACAAATTTCACAAGTAAGTTACAATATCATTTTTTCGATTGGAATAACCAAAATTCCTTGTGCTCCGGCTTCTTTGAGTTTTTCGATGATTTCCCAAAATTTGTCTTCTTCAATAACTGAATGAACCGAACTCCAGCCTTCTTCTGCAAGAGGCATTATTGTCGGACTTTTCATTCCGGGTAAAATTTCTTTTATGGTTTCTATTTTTTCGTTCGGAGTATTAAGAAGTATGTATTTTGTGCGTTTGGCTTTATTTACAGAGCGAATCCTTATCAAAAGTTTATTCAATAAATTATTTTGTTCTTCCGTAAGCGAATTATTTGCAATAAGCACGGCTTGCGAAAAATAAAATTTTTCAACTTCTTTTAATCCGTTGCTAAGCAAGGTACTACCCGAACTTACAATATCACAAATAGCATCTGCCAGTCCGATTGTCGGAGCAATTTCTACCGAACCCCCGATTTCTTGAATTTTGCAATTCACATTATTTTCGTCCAAAAACTTCGATAAAATTACAGGATACGATGTTGCAATAGATTTACCGTTTAAATCTTGTATTGAATTGTATTTAAACTTATTAGGAACGGCAATAGAAATTCGGCATTTTGAAAATCCGAGTTTTTCGACTATTGTTAAATCCTTATTTTTTTCATCTACTTCATTAAGTCCGACAATTCCTATATCTGCCACTCCATCAGCAACATAACCGGGAATATCATCATCACGAAGGAATAAAAATTCTATCGGAAAATTATCCGTAACGGCAATTAACTGTCCGTTTTTCGAGCTGAAATCCAGCCCGCATTTTTTCATCAGTTCAACTGATTTATCGTGCAGTCTTCCTTTTTTTTGGACTGCTATTTTTAGTATTTCCATATTTTTATTTTGTAGGGCCGTATTGAATACGCCCTGTTTATTTAATACTATGACAAAATTATTTGTATATAATAATATCTGTTGAAAAAGCTATTAATCAGGCGAAAGCAAATCATAAATCTACAATCAAAAATCGTCAATTACTCATCACCCTCCTATATCATTAAAATTAAGTAATTTATTTACAGTTCCTGCTTTTGGTTTATTCCCGACGGCAAACATCAGCGCTTTTTTAACTCCGAGTTTTCTGACATCGTATTCCAACTCGCTGAATAAACATGGACGAATTTTTCCGTTGGAAGTAAGCCGTAAACGGTTGCAAATACTGCACTCTCCACCGTCTCCGCCTTTTACTCGCCAAAAAGTTCCTTTTTCCAAGTCCATTTCTCGAATATAACGAATTTTAAGACTGTTTTTTTTGCAAAATTTCGCAACTTCAACCGCATCGGCTTCGTTTTGGTTTTCTTTGATGACACAATTTATTTTTATCGGGAAAAGTTTTGCTTTTTTTGCCGCTTCTATACCTTTTAATACGTCTTCGAGTTTTCCGACTCTTGTAAGTTTCCTGAATTTTTCCGGATTTAGCGTATCCAAACTGATATTTACTCTGTGTAAACCTGCTTTGGCAAGCTTTTCGGCATATCCCGAAAGTAAAACACCGTTAGTTGTAAGTCCGAAATCTTCGAGACCTTTAATTTTTGCAATTTTTTCTATTAAATATATAATTCCTCTTCGTACCAACGGCTCTCCGCCTGTAATCCGAATTTTCCGAACCCCCATCGAAACAGCTTGTTCGGCAATATCGACAATTTCATCGAAAGATAAAATATCATCGTGCTTCATGAGTTTAACGCCTTCCGCCGGCATACAATATGTACAACGAAAATTACATCTGTCGGTAACTGATATTCTAAGATATGTTATTTTTCGATTATATTTGTCTAACATCAACTAAATCTCCTTTATTTAAGAAAGTTACATCTATCGGAATACTCATTATTACGTCTGCTTGTGCAAGTCCGTTTATATGAGCCGAACCGTGATATATCACTGGTGCTACTGTTCCGTTTTTTGTAATTTTTGCAGGTATCCATTTTAATCTACCTGCTTTTTTTCTCTGATAATCATTTTCTAATGGTAACTTTAATTTCAATTCATTATTTTCAACTCCCATTACTTTGAAAATAAGAGGTTTCACAAGTAATTGAAATTTCACAAAGGCCGAAACGGGATTTCCCGGCATTCCGAAACAAATTTTTTCCGATTTTCTTGCAAAAGTAACAGGTTTTCCCGGTTGTACGGCAACTTTATCGAATAAAATTTCAAAATCGAGCTTTTTTATCATTGCCGGCACAAAATCAAAATCACCGACAGACACGCCCCCTGAAATTAAAATTATATCGTTTTCGTCTCTTGCTTTTTGAAGTTTTTTGTATGTAGCTTCCGGACTGTCGGTTGCAATTCCGTAGTATGTAGGTTCTGCACCGATAGAATGTAGTCCTGCGACCATTTGTAAGCCGTTACTGTTTCGGATTTGTGATTTTTCCGGTTTCATATCCGGCTCAACAAGTTCGCTTCCGGTTGCTACAACCCCGACTTTCGGACGACAGTAAACTTCCGGCAAAACACAACCGACCGATGCCAAAACAGCAATATGTTGGACTTTCAGTAATGTCCCTTTGCTTAAAACTTTATCATCGGTTTTTATATCTTCTCCGAGTTTACAAATGTTTATGCCTTCAAATTTTTTAGAATTAAAAAATTTATAATTAGGTTTCGGATTCATGTATATAATTTCGCCGGAATCGAGTATTTTACTGTCCTCAACTTTAAAAACCGTGTCTGCACCTTCCGGAACAGGGGCACCGGTCATTATTTTGGCACAAGTATTTTTTGTGATTATTTTTTTCGGCGTTTGTCCTGCCGGTATCAGTTCTATTTGTGTAAGACGATTTTCTAAATCCTCGCTTCTGCAAGCATATCCGTCCATTGCCGACTTATTAAAAGGTGGCATATTTATATCCGAAAATACATTTTCCGCAAGTACTCGTCCGATTGCCTGTTCTAAATTTATTTTTTCGATTTTCATCTTGAAAGATGAATTTAAAACCGTATTATATGCTTCTGTAAAATCTATCATTTGTTATTTATTGATTGAAAATTGTTCATTGTAAATTGTAATTTGTTCTATATCGAAATCATGTTTTTTACCGTCCGTAAAAATTATTTTATCTGCTTTTGATTGTAGTTTTTCGGCACTTGGTTTTATTTCTTCCGAGTTTTTATGTTTTATCATTAAAAATAATCCCGGTTCTACGGCAAAACGCAAACTGTTGGACTCGCAAACATATAAAAAATTACCTGTTAAATCTTTAATAATTTCATTAAATGCTTCTTCGATATGTATATTTTTGACTTTCAGTTTAAAAACTTTTTCCGCACCGGCACGAAGCATTTTTGAAGTATCTTCTTGCGAATCAAAATCGGTTTCTTCTGTTATTTTATATTTTCCGACAAGTGGATTTCTTTGTTTACCGTGAAAAAAATCATCACCTTCATAAATAGTTTTCACTTTTAGGGCTACAATTTTATGTGTTTTTGAAAATTTCTCTATTATTTTTACCGTAAAAGTTGTTTTTCCTACATTTCTTGTCGCACCTCCAATTATTAGCATTTTTGGAAATTTTATC
>JAOZMN010000305.1 GCA_029934265.1 Bacteroidales bacterium | reverse complement strand
TGATGTATTTTGCTGATATTTAACACTTTAATTATAAATTTAACGAACTATTGTACCATCAATATAATTATTACAAATATTATATAACAGGAAGTCCGGACAGTCCTTATCCGAGTATAGCATTTAACGCAAATAGTTCGGATTGTTTTATAGCACCAGGACAATCTGTATTTGTAAGGGCAAACGCAGGTGGAGCATCTATCAATATAACAAAAGAAGCAAGTTCTCATACAAATATTAATTTCTTTAAATCCGGAGAAGAAAAGAAACACCCGAATCTATTACGTTTAAAAGTAGAACTTGACGGAATGAGTGATGAAACAATCCTTCGTTTTATTCCGGAAGCAACAGCCGGTTATGACGGAGAATTTGATGCAATTAAACGATATGCAAGTTCGGGTGATGTTCCACAACTATATTTCCCTGCAATAAATGCGGAGTTGGCAATTAATACACTTCCAAAGCTTGCCGATGGATTAATTGTACCGTTTGTACTTATAACCGGGAAGCTTGGAAAATATACAATATCGGCAACGGAATTAAATTTTGATGCCGACATAGATGTTTATCTTATAGATAACGAACTTCATAAAAAAATTAATTTAACAAAAGTTCCGAGTTATTCTTTTATTGCAGATGCTGATAATTATGAAAATCGTTTCAATATTATTTTTAAGTCATATAATTTACCGACAGCAGAATCGTCGGGAGAGGAATTACTTGATATTGACAAATTAGATACCGAAGTTGTGCAAATATACTCGTTTAATGCAAAGGTTTTTATAAATATTGAAAATATTGAAAATAACAATATTGTAATTATTCAAGATATACTCGGAAAAAAACTTGTAAAAACTAACTTGACAAGTGATAAAACCGAAATTTCCATGAATAAATTTTCACAAGGAAATTATATTGTAAAAGTTATTACAAATAATAAAGTTTATGAGCAAAAAGTTTTTATAGGCAAATAATTTAGAATGTTAAATTGTTAAAAGTCAATATTTTGTGTAATTCAAATTATACAAAATATTGACTTTTAAAGTTTAGTAAAAACTTAGTTTATATCCAATTCAATAAAATAACCTCCGTATTTTCGGATATTTATAACCCGATTGTTCTCAAAAATAAGATACTGACCTTTTATTCCGATAAGCATTCCGGTAAAAATTTTGTCCTTATCCAAATTTATGCTTTTCACCTTAGCGGGATATTTCTTTACAGGATATTCAAAATTTGAAATTTCATTATTATTTGAAATATATTTCTTTAATTTTTCCGGCAATAAATCGGCATATTTTTTCTTTTCTTGAAGTAAATCAATATCGTTTGCAATTTGATTTTTAAGCATTTTTTGCCAGCTTGTTCTGTCTGAAATATATTTTTTAAGTTCAACTTCTATTATTCCGGCAAGGTATCGGTTCGGAACTTTTGCAAAAATAATCGCTGATGATGCTCCTTGGTCTATCCAGCGAGTAGGGATTTGTGTCGCCCGTGTAACACCGACTTTCAATCCGCTCGAAACAGCCAAATAAACATATTGGTCGGTTAAGCAATTTTCTTCCGACCATTTTTCATCTCGCCAAATTCCAAGATGTGCCTCGCATAATTCCGGATGTAAAATACAAGGCGAAGTTTCCGGAATGGAAATAAAACACGGATAGCAATATCCTTGTGCAAAGGATTTTACGGTAGGATTTCCGCAAGAGCGACAAAAAATTTCATCGGAATAAGAAATTGTTATTTCCTTACCGATTAAATTATTAACATTAATAAATTCTTTTCCTATAGGAAGTTCGTATTCTATGGGAAAAGTATATTTTACGTGCATTTTATTTATAGTGCCTGAAATTTTCATTATTGATTTTTTTAAAAGTTCTTTGTAGAACCTACATATTTAACTTAATTTGCAAATATACTAATTTGCAAATTTGCAAATGTATTAATTTGCAAAAAATAAAATAAAGAAGTTGTTTAAAAATGGAAAACGAATTTAAGAAACTTATAGAACTTCTTGCAATAGAAAAAAAAGAAGATTTATTAAAATATCAAAAAAAAATAAGCGATACTTCCCTTACTGTAAGACGAGATGAAGGCGTATGTTGGTATCCGGTGGAAATAGAAAGTACAAATTTTGATGCCGGAGAACGACTGCTTGTAAAAGTTTCGAGACACAAAGAACATCAAAATTCACATTCTTTTCGTTCAGGAAGTTTGGTAAGTATTTTTTCTAATATTGATAATAATCCCGATATAAATGATGCCTTAAACGGAGTTGTAAATTATGTCAAAAAAGATTCAATGATGATTACATTGAATAAAGATGTTTCTGAAAAAGAATTGAATATCAAGAATATAGGTGTTCAATTAATGTTCGATGATAATTCGTACAGAGAAATGGAAAATGCTTTGGAAACATTGATAAAAACCGATGATAAGCGTCTAATCGAACTCAAACAAATTCTTTACGGAAAAAAAACACCGACTTTCACAAAAAAATATCAGATTGAACTGCCGGAACTAAATCAAAGTCAGAATGAAGCATTAAATTCCATTAAAAATGCTCAAGATATTGCAATCGTACACGGACCGCCGGGTACAGGGAAAACAACAACAGTAATTCAAAGTATAGTACACACATTAAAGCATGAAAATCAAATTTTGGTATGTGCTCCAAGTAATGCGGCGGTCGATTTGCTTGCCGAAAAACTTACCGAAAAACTTGTAACTGTTGTCAGGCTCGGACATCCGGCAAGAGTTACGGAAAGTTCGCTGGGATTAACATTAGACGTTAGAATTACAAAACATTCAAATTATAAAGAACTTAAAAGAATACGAAAACTTACAGAAGTTTTATTTTCAAAAGCAAGTAAGTTCAAACGCAATTTCGGACAGGCTGAAAGACAAGAGCGTAAAGAGTTATACACCGAAGCCCGAAATCTGAAACGTGATGTAATTTTATTGGAAAGTTATATTATCAAAGATATTGTTTCAAATGCTCAAGTAATTGCCTGTACGCTTGTCGGAGCAAGTAACAGAGTACTAAAAGATTTGCATTTTAAGACCGTTTTTATTGACGAAGCCGCACAAGCCTTAGAGCCGGCAAGTTGGATTCCGATAATAAAATCCGAACGTGTGATTTTTGCCGGAGACCATTTTCAACTTCCTCCGACAGTAAAATCTTTTGAAGCAGGCAAATCCGGCTTAGAGCAAACATTATTTGAAAAAGCAATAAAAAATACCGGTTCGGCTGTAATGTTAAGCAAACAATACAGAATGAACAGTAAAATTATGACTTTTTCCGGCAATTATTTTTATAAAGGAGAGCTGAAAGCCGACAAATCGGTAGCTGACCATAAAATTTTTGACGATGATTTGCCCCTTGAATTTATCGACACGGCAGGTTGCGGTTTTTTTGAGCAAACAGACTCCGAAACTTTGAGTACTTTCAATAAAGAAGAAGCGGAATTATTATTTTCTCATTTTACAAAGTACATTGAAACAGTCGATTATGTCGGTAAAATTTACAATATTGAAAAAATTGGGATAATTTCACCTTATAATGCACAAGTTAAATTATTGAAAGAATTATTTGAAGACATCGAAACAGACGAATACATAAAAGGGATTACTTCCGTAAATACAATCGACTCGTTTCAGGGACAGGAAAGGGACGTAATTTACATCAGCTTAGTGCGTTCCAACGAAAAAGGTATTGTCGGTTTTTTGTCCGAAATACGCAGAATGAACGTGGCAATGACAAGGGCTAAGAAAAAACTTGTAATTATCGGCGACAGTTCAACTATCGGGCGACATAAATTTTACGGAAAGTTTCTGGATTATGTTAATGAAATTTCAGCATACCGCAGTGCTTTTGAGTTTATGTATTAAATAAGTGAGTTCGGTATAAAAAGACCTTTAGGGTTTGA
>JAOZMN010000304.1 GCA_029934265.1 Bacteroidales bacterium | reverse complement strand
GGGAAGTTATACCTCAATCATTTTTATTTATAATTAGCCCCGTGCTTTAGCTCGGGGTATTAATTGTTATATTTAAGGCTTTAGCCAAAACCAATTGATTGAGAACACACTCTAATGATATAATGGTACAATTATTCAGTTATTAAATTATTTGTTCTCTTTTTTTAAAGAAATATCTATCGAACCGTTAAGTTTCAGTTTTAATGTGTCAGCTGAAATTCCGGTTATTTCGTAATTAAACGAATTATTATCGGCACCGGTAAGGCTTAAAGTTTTTTCGTCTTCCGAAATTTTTGTTGTAAATTCTTGTTTTTTGAAACCGTTGTCGATAACAACTTTACCTTCCGCAAAAGTATAAACGTCATTTGTAATTCTTTCGTTACGTTCTTCTTCAAAAATAACTTTTTCGTCTTCCGAAAGAGAAGTGTTTTGATAATCAATGGTTTTCCATTTGCCGATAATTTGTTCCGATACTTTTTTAGCGGGTTCCGTGCATGATGCGAAATATAAAACAACAGTCGAAATCAAAAATAAATTGATAATTTTTTTCATAATAATAGTTTTAAGGTCTTCGACCTGTTTTTAATAGGACAAAGCCATGTTTATAAATATTTGATAATTAGAATGTTAAATAAAAATTGATAATAGAAACAGCAAAACCCTCGCTACAGATAAATTTATGTAAGAATAATTTTACCGGAAAAATAAAGAACAAATCTAATAATAATTATCATATTAACAAATTGAGTTTTGAATAATAAATGAAATTGCAGGCATTGATTAGTGGGATTTTTATTGTATTCTTAAAATAAAAATATAATTTAGCGTAAATATTAACAAAATTAAATTTTAATTTATGAACTATCCGAACTTTTACGATAAAGTTAAAACAATCAAATTCAAAGACCCGCTTGCCGATTTGCTCGGAGCTTTTGAAGACGGAATATTGGAATTTTCTTACCTTGATGTAGTAAAGTCGGCAGGACACAGTTGCCCGACGGTTGCCGGTGCTTATCTTTCTTGTTTTAAAGCACTTGATTTTCTGTATCCGGACGATTTGCCGGTAAGAGGAAACATAAAAGTCGATTTTCGTGCCGGTGAAGCTGTGGAAGTTGCCGGAGTTATTGCAAATGTCATCGAAAATATTACCGGTGCGAGTAATAAACGAGGTTTTAAAGGTCTTGCCGGAAATTTTGCCCGACATTCATTAATGAATTTCAATGCAAATATTGAAGGACAAATTAAGTTTACAAGAACCGATACCGGTAAATCTGTTGAAACATCTTACTATCCTACTGCACCGACATCGGAACGCAGACAAATTCTTATGCAAAAAATTATGCAGGGACAAGCCGATGAATCCGAAAAAATAGAATTCGGGCAAGTTTGGCAAAATCATGTAAAAGAAATTCTTATTGATAATTTCGACAATCCGGACGTTGTTGTTTTATCTTAATTTAGAGTACCCGCAAGGTCTGAAAAAAACACTTGCGGGTATTACTTATGAGTTCAGTCTAAAAAGTATATTTTTTCGCAAGCAGACCCTTAGGGTTTTAAATAAAAAACTGTAAATCAGATATTTAGATTTGTCAAATTTTGTTAAATCAAACCCTAAGGGTCTTTTTATACCGAACTCACTTATCTTATAAAAACTTTTTCTTCGTAAATTTTATTTTCAGTTTTCAGTTTAATGATATAGGTACCGGAAGCGTAATTTTGCATATCTATTCGGATAAAATCTTCTGCAATGCGTTTTTCAATAATTTTTCGTCCTACTACATCTTGAATAATAACAGTATTGTTATTTCCCGATATATTTTGCAATTTTATGTAAACTTTATCAAAATCGGAATAAATATTTACACTTTCGGAATTTGTAATTTCAATATCCGACAATTCATCGTTTTTTTCTTCTTTTAGATTTTTATCTAATTTGAAAATAATTTCAAATCTGTCTTTTGTATTAATTTTTGAAGTTCTGAATGTATAATCCGGATTTTCATTAAGATTTATTCTTTTATTTTTTTCTTTATCTATAAGAAAAACATTTACACCGATTTTAAAATTAAGTTCCAATGCCGAAATTGTATATTTTCCGCTTGCCGGAGCAAGTATTCCTATCGGAATTATCAAATTATCTTTAATTTTCGGAAGAGTGCTTATTGCAAAATCGGTATATTTACCGGAAGTGTATATTTGCGGTACTTTTTCAACCGAAATATACCGTTATTAAATTCACCGGTAAAAGTTGCATTGTAAGAAGGTGTTTTGTGTAAAAAAGCGTACCCTTCGGCTACATTCATAACTCCGGACGCTCCTGTCCAACCCATTATTGAGTTTGGAGTTACGCCGTCTGCCCAATCGACAAAATCGTTTCCGAGCCAACGGTCTTTTACGGTTTCGTTCCAACTATAGTAATATTTGGTATTGGAACTATTTGCATAAATTCCGTTTGCCGTTGTTATCGAGCTGCCGACATAATGCCAATTCAATGTACTTAAATATTGCTCTATTTTTGTGCTTCCATTATTGGTATATAAGTTTTTCGGAATAAATGAACCTGTACCGCCGGCATCGGATTTTATTGTAAAACTCTCCGTTAATTTCATTAGTAAAATTATTGTAAACAGTAAGATATTTTCCTGCAGAAATCTCCATTTTTGCATTGGTTCGGATAGTCAGATTTTTAGCTTCGGCAAGTTTATTGCTTGCGGTATTTGTTTCGGGAAAATTTACAACTACAGGAATTTCAACAGTAGTACCAAGTGTAGGAACTTGTCCGCTACTCCAGTTTCCGGTATTGTTCCAATCGGTATTTACTGCACCTGTCCACGAAACAAGTCCCAAAAATTCATCTGCACCCATATAAGGAGGATTTTGTCGAGTTTCTCCGTCAATATCGAGAGTAATAAGACCTGAAAGTCCTGCTTGTAAAGCTATATTTTCCGTATGAACATCACTTGCACTCAAATAAACCGGTGCAATATTTATCGAATTTGTATTTTTACCGGCATCATCAGGCATGAAATTATTATAATCACGAGTTTGATTTGTAAGTGCCGTAATATCTGTGGAAGCAGGACTTGCACTTGTAAAAATATTATTTTTGAAATCAATAAAATCGACGGTATTTATACGCATTGCCGCACCGATAGCGGAATTATTATTAAAAGTATTATGATACATTTTTATATAATCCGAATTTTCAATATTAACGGCATAAGTCGAAGCATTTTGTCCTATATTTACCATATTATTAAAAATAGTTCCGTTGGTAATTGCACCACCGGAAGCCGCATTCATAAAAATACCGTAACCGTCAGCGGTTGTACTTGAAATCACCGTTCCAGACAATATCACTTTGGTAGCCGGGAGCATCGCAAAATACATTTGTATAATTGCCCGGAATACATTCTGCACCACCGTTATATTTGTCTATTGAAACTTGTATTCCGGTTGTTGCCGGTACGCAAGTTGTATTTATAAACGATACGTCCACATCTCCACCACTGCAATCAGTTGTAAATTTGTACCATATCGAATTTTCGACACTAACGGGAACTCCACCGGCACAAGCAAGATAATCAGGGTCTTCCGTAGGGTCGGAAGTTGCATTTGCGGTTTGTGATGCCGTTGTTATAGAATTTAACAACTCTATTGCATTACTGCAATGATCATTACAATGTGGCATTAAAGCACCACTCGGAAAAATTGTATCATTGTAATTAACTGTTTCAAAAATTCCGTTAGTATTTGAAAGCCACAACTTAAAGACATCTGCCGTATTGGGAATTGTAAGTGGGTCTAAGGTTATTATTTGCGATGCTCCGGGAGCTACATTTAATCCTGTAAAACTTTTTGTAACTGTCGCTCCTCCGTTTATTAGACATCTTTCTAATTCAATTCATTGATTAATAAAATTTTAGGATATTTCA
>JAOZMN010000647.1 GCA_029934265.1 Bacteroidales bacterium | reverse complement strand
GTAAATGTTACCGTTCCGAAAGATTATAATATATGTAGTACAGTATTTTTGCAAAACCCGGAAGAAATTTATACTTCTGAAATATTAGAATTAATAAATAAATCATTGAAAACCGATTCCGTAATACACGTAATAAGCAAAGAAGACCGAAAAAACGGTAAAATTACAATACCGGCAAAAAATCATACGTATAAATTTACGACACAAAATATGCCGGTTTTTGCATTTGCGGCAAGCAAAAGTTTTCTTTGGGACGCAACAAGTGTACAAAGCGGGGAGAGAAGAATATCCGTAAATGCAGTTTATAAACAAAATTTTATAGATTTCGATAAAGTTGCCGGAATTGCTCACCAAACAGTAGAATACATGACAAACGAATTTCCCGGTGTTGCATTTCCATATCCTTCAATTACAGCGTTTAACGGAGAAAACGCCGCAATGGAAAATCCCGGAATGGTAAACGATGTAGATGTTAAAGATTTTTTTACGACTTGGTATATCACTTGCCACGAAATCGGACATCAATTTTTCCCGTTTTATACAGGAATAAACGAACAACGATACGCATGGATGGACGAAGGAGTAATTACATTTTATTCTCGTGAATTAGTGGATATTGCTTTAAAAGACCAAAATCCGGCTTACACCGAAATGATGATAAACAATTACGCAAGAGAAGCCGGAACCAAAAAAGACGTTCCGCCGATGATACATTCAAATAATTTGCGAGAAGCTTACAGAACATCGACTTATCATCGCACTTCGGTTGCTTTGTACGTGTTAAGAGAAATTGTCGGGAAAGAAAATTTCAGAGCATCGTTCAAAGATTTTATCGAAAATTGGAAAGGAAAGCACCCTGTTCCGCAAGATTTTTTTAACACATTTAATCGTGTTTGCAAACAAGATTTGGCGTGGTTCTGGAAACCTTGGTTTTTTGATTTGGGATACCCCGATTTGGCAATTTCGGAAGTGAAAAATAATACGATTACAATCGAAAAAATCGGAACAATGCCGGTATCCGTTTCATTAAAAATAGAATATACCGATGAAATAGTTGAAGAAAAATATATGAAACCCGACGTGTGGAAAAACGGA
>JAOZMN010000646.1 GCA_029934265.1 Bacteroidales bacterium | reverse complement strand
AAAGAAAAAAAAATACAAGAAAAACAAAAAAAAATAGAATAAAAAGATAAAAACTTAAAATAATTAATTGATGAAATATAAAGAATGAAAAAATAATCAAAAAAATATTTCGTACAATTTTTTTTCTGCTATTGCAAATGAGTCTAACGTTTTATTCTTACTCGCAAAGCATTCCTCAATCCATGAAATATCAAGCAGTTGCTCGAAATTCACAAGGAGAACCGATTGCAAATAAAAAAATTATTATAGAAATAAGTATATTAAAAGAAAATCCGACAGGTTCAGTTGAATATCAAGAAATACACCAACCAACAACAAACCGGTTTGGGATTTTCAGTATTGAAATAGGGCAAGGGACAAATACTTTTTTAGGAAATAAAAATCAATTCACCGATATTTCTTGGGAAACAGGAAGTCATTATATCAAAATAATGGTCGATTTCGGAGACCAAAATTTTCTAAGCGGCTTGCTCGAAATGGGAACTTCAAAATTACAATCCGTACCTTATGCTTTCGTTGCAGGTAAAGCACTTACAGCCGATAAACTTTCTGAACAACCGGAAATATCTCTTTCCGAACTTACAAATACAAACATAAATAATCCAAAAATCGGAGAGGTATTATCGTGGAACGAAAATTCTCAAAAATGGGAAAATATAAGTTTAGAATCCGAAACGATTGTATTTTCATTAAACTCCCTTACTGATGTAAATGTACAAAATCCGAAAAATGAAAGTATGATATTTTACAATTCGACTGCGAAAAAGTGGGAAAATAAAAGCAATTTATTTCTAAAATCAAACGGAACTACTGATTTAACTGCGGATTGGATTATAAAGAATAATAATTTAACACTCACAAACGGTACTTTTTCCGCAAAAAAAATAAAAGCAACTTCCGGAGTTTCCATTAATAAATTTTCTGACGATGAAACCCTTGCCGGTAACAGCAACTCTACAATTCCAACCGAAAAAGCAATAAAAACTTATGTTGATTTAAATATTTCCACTTTGACTTCCGCATGGCAAACCGATGCAAGTTTTGTGTATTCAAATTCCGCCAAAAATGTAGGTGTAGGAATAAACACTCCGGAAGA
>JAOZMN010000303.1 GCA_029934265.1 Bacteroidales bacterium | reverse complement strand
ACAACTTATGGTTTCCGGACTGAAAACTGTACAAATTTCATTGGATAATTATTTCGTAAATAGAGAGCAAACTCCAAAAGACGAAAACGGCGAATATGATTTTGAATCTATAAAAGCACTTGATTTAGAGCTTTTTAACAAGCATATAAATTTACTTACTTCATGTAAAGAAATAGAAATTCCGAAATTTTCTTTTGAATCCGGAGAAAGATATTTCGATGGAAGTAAATTAAAAATAGATGATAATACAATAATGATAGTCGAAGGAATCCATGCTTTAAATCCCGAACTTACAAAAAAAATTAACGATAAGTTAAAATATAAAATTTATATATCAGCACTTACACAAATCGGTATCGATGGACATAACAGAATACCGACTACCGATAACCGCTTGTTACGTAGAATTATAAGAGATGCTAAATTCAGAGGATATTCCGCTCTGGAAACCATAAAACGTTGGGGAAGTATTCGCAGAGGTGAAGAGAAAAATATTTTTCCTTTTCAGGAAAATGCAGATATAATGTTTAATTCCGCTTTATTGTACGAGCTTGGAGTATTAAAACGTTATGCAGTACCGTTTTTACTGCAAATACCGGAAACAGAACCCGAACAAGCAGAAGCATTGCGACTTCTTAATTTTTTATCTTATTTTAAAGATATTCCGGAAAATGAAATTCCTCCGACATCAATTTTAAGAGAATTTATAAGTCAAAGTAGTTTTAGTTATTGAGTAATTGTGAACCATTATATAGAAAAACTTATCGAACAAGGTGAGCACTTGCGACAGGATTTTAAATTTGCGATAAATGACTCAAGAAAAATAGCTCGTTCGCTTGTCGCATTTGCCAATACAGAGGGTGGAAGGCTTCTTGTCGGAGTAAAGGACAATGGAAAAATTGCCGGAGTACGAACTTCGGAAGAATTTCACATGATAGAAGCCGCATCACAATTATATACAAAACCGGAAGTCTATTTTGAAACGAAAGCTCATATCGTTTCCGGAAAACAAGTTCTTGAAATAATAATTCCGAAAAGTGAACAAAAACCGCATTCTGCACCGGATATTAACAATAATTATAAGGTATTCATAAGAGTAGCCGACCAAAATTTACTTGCAAACGGTATGTTGCTCAAAATTTGGAAACAGCAAAAAAGTAATGTCGGAGTAAAAATCAAATATTCCGAAAATGAAAAATTACTTTTAGATTATCTTACGGAAAATGAGAGTATTACATTTTCAAAATATTGTCGAATTGTAAAAATATCACGCTTCAAAGCCGAAAAAATATTGGTAAATCTTATTGTCCTCGATATTATTGAAATTGTTTTTACAGATAAATTGATTTTTTACAGATTGAAGGCAAAATAATATTAAATTCTCAGGCAAATTTTTATATTTTTGTCTTTTAATTAAAAACCTAAGAGTAGTCTGATTGCGAAAAAATATATTTTTTAGACTGAGCTTATAAAATAAAATTTAATTACACATTAATAATGATAACTTTCCGACAAGAAATCCAACAAGGAATACCCACCGAGTTGCCGCCGGCAAAACAGAGAAGACAAAATATTTCTCACGCACCGAAGCGGAAACAAATATTAAATCAAGCCGAAATAAAACTTGCTTTAAGGAATGCTTTAAGATATTTTGAGCCGAAATTTCATGCCGTTTTGGTAAAAGAATTTTTACAAGAATTACAAGAATACGGCAGAATATATATGTACAGATTTATGCCTGAGCATAAAATTTTTGCTCGAAATATCCAAGAATATCCGGCAAAAAGCAAGCAAGCCGCCGCAATTATGCTGATGATACAAAATAATTTGGACGATAAAGTGGCACAGCACCCCGAAGAGCTTATAACTTACGGCGGAAACGGAGCCGTATTTCAAAATTGGGCACAATACAGACTTACAATGAAATACCTGTCTGAAATGACTGACCGACAAACACTTGCAATGTATTCCGGACACCCTTTGGGATTATTTCCTTCGCATGAAAAAGCACCGAGAGTAATAGTTACAAACGGAATGACAATTCCGAATTATTCAAAACCGGACGATTGGGAAAAATTTAATGCACTCGGAGTGTCGCAATACGGACAAATGACCGCCGGCTCGTATATGTACATCGGACCTCAAGGAATTGTTCACGGAACAACCATAACCGTTTTGAATGCAGGCAGAAAAATACTAAAAGCCGGAGAGTCGGATTTATCCGGAAAATTATTTCTCACAGCCGGACTTGGCGGAATGTCCGGTGCACAACCAAAAGCAGGAAATATTGCCGGCATAATTTCCGTAACGGCAGAGGTAAATATTGCCGCTGCTCAAAAACGCTTCGAGCAAGGTTGGGTGGACGAGCTGATTACGGATATAAACGAACTTAGCGAAAGAGTAAAAAAAGCTAAACAAAATAAAGAAGTTGTATCGTTGGCATTTTGCGGAAATATCGTTGATATTTGGGAGAAATTCGATAATGAAAATATATTAGTAGAACTTGGTTCAGACCAAACTTCCTTGCATAACCCTTGGGCAGGAGGTTATTATCCTGTTGGAATTTCTTTTGAAGAAGCAAATATTATGATGTCGGAAAATCCGGAACTTTTTAAAGAAAAAGTACAAGAAACTTTACGCCGTCATGCTATTGCAATCAAGAAACACACCGATAAAGGAACATACTTTTTCGATTATGGAAATGCTTTTTTGCTTGAAGCATCAAGAGCAGGAGCGGAAATTATAAATCCGGACGGAAGTTTTATATATCCTTCTTATGTTCAGGATATTATGGGACCTTTGTTTTTCGATTACGGTTTTGGACCGTTTCGTTGGGTTTGCACTTCGGGAAATCCGGACGATTTGAAAAAAACAGATAAAATTGCCGCTGAGGTTTTACGAAAACTTGCTGAAAATTCACCATTGGAAATTCAAAATCAGATGCGGGATAATATTTTGTGGATAGAGCAAGCAGGTGAAAATAAACTTGTTGTAGGGTCGCAAGCTCGTATTTTATATGCCGATTGTGTCGGAAGAACAGAAATTGCAACTGCTTTTAATAATGCCATTGCTTCCGGCGAAATTTCCGCCCCGATAATTCTCGGAAGAGACCATCACGATGTTTCCGGTACGGATTCTCCTTATCGTGAAACTTCTAATATTTATGATGGTTCAAGTTTTACTGCCGATATGTCAATTCAAAATGTTATAGGCGACTCATTTAGAGGAGCAACTTGGGTCTCGATTCATAATGGTGGCGGAGTCGGGTGGGGAGAAGTCGTAAACGGCGGTTTCGGTATGTTTATAGATGGCTCGAAGCAAGCCGAAAATAATATAAAAACCATGTTGCATTGGGACGTAAATAACGGTATTGCTCGTCGAAGTTGGGCAAGAAATAAAGAGTCCGTTTTCGCAATAAAACGAGCCATGAAATTAAATCCGGATTTGAAAATTACTGTGCCGAATTTTGTAAATGACGATCTGATTGAAAAACTTTAAAATTTCATTAAAAATTCAATAATATTCATTCTGATAATACCGTTATTATTGCTTTTGGGTAAATTGTCCATCGTGATAACATATTTTGGATAATTATCTTTTATTTTTCGCAGTACATTAAATTCACGTTCGACTGTTTTTTGAGTTTCCAGCAGATACGCAACCTGAATATACATTTTATTATTGTTTTTTTAGCAATAAAATCAATTTCTAAATCATTGTATTTTCCAATGAAAATTTCGTAACCGGATTGTTTAAGTTTCAGAAATACAATATTTTCAAGTACACCGGAGATGTCATTTTCTTTGTAACCGGTAATTGCGGTTTTCAGTCCCAAATCACCTAAGTAGTATTTTTCTTGAATTTCAAGTATTTTTTTGCCTTTTAAATCGTATCGCCTTACTTTGTATATCATATACGTTGATATTAAGTAATTTATATAATTGAGTATGGTATCTGTTCT
>JAOZMN010000302.1 GCA_029934265.1 Bacteroidales bacterium | reverse complement strand
TTTATTATCTGATACTCTGTTTGTTGTATCTTGAGTTTCGTCGGAATCTTCCGGAATTACGCTTGTTTTATTTTTTCTTCGCCAGTGGTCTTCTAATTTTCGAGTTCCCCAGCGTCTTTTAAATTCGTCTTTCCCTACCGATATTGCCGTAGGATTGTAAAAATACCATTTTCCTTTATTTTGTTGATTTTGGTTAAAATCCTGCATACCGAATTCGTTGTTTCTCAAAACGGGACCGTTTTTTTCGGCGGCTTCTTTTGCTTTCAGGTTGGAAATAATATTTTCAATAAGAGCATTCCTTCTGTCCTCAGGCATTGCTGCTATTTTTTGCAAACTGTCCTCTCTGCTGATAAGTTTAAGATTTGTTATTAATCCGGAAAGATTTTCCGCTTTTTGCGAAACTTCGTCATAATTCGGATAATTTTTACTCAAAACCGACATAGTACTGTCGTAATAAGAGCCTGCATTCATATATTGAGGAGGAACTGATGTAAAATAAATATCGGCAAGAGCCAAGTAAGAAAGTGCTTTTTGGTCGGAATTATTTGTGCTGTATGCTGTCGATGCTTTAAATAAGTCGATGCCGGTCAGTGTATCTTTTTCTTCCATTGAAATTTCGGCAAGAGCGTAATATATTTGGTCTTTGAAATCTATATTCTTATCGTCTTTGAGCATTTTGAAAAGTATTTTCTTCAATTCTTCCGCATTTCCTGATTCCGAACTGAAAGATTTTGCCATATTCATTTTTGCACTGAAAGCCATTTCATACGGAGGGTTCATTTTTATCAGTTCGGCGTATTGTACCATTGCTTTTTCTTTGTTGCCTGTTTTTTGGTAAAGTTGTGCAAGAATAAATTTGTAGCGAGCTTTTTCCTTTCGTTTCCACCATTTTGTTTCTTCGATTATTTTTTCTAATTTAGAAATTGCGTCTTCATATTTTTCTTGTTTTATTGCAATGTCCGTAAACGCAATTTCTATCGGGCGGTCTAAGTGTTCAGGGTGTTTTTTGTCGGATTTTACGAGTTGTAAATAAGAAATTGCTTCTTTATAGTCTTTTAATCCGATATAAGAACGTGCTACCCAATACATTGCATCGAAACGCAATTCTTCTTTTCTGAATTTATTGATTACAAGTTGTAATGATTTTAATCCTATTCGATATTCTTCTATGTAAAAGTGTGATTTTCCGATAAGCAGATAAGCATCGTCTATCCATTTGCAAAATTCGGGTTTCTTGCGAAATTCTTTTTCTTCTTTAGTAAGCGGAGTATTTTTTTTACGTTCCGGTTTTACCGTAATAGAGTGAGTTTCAATGGCTTTTACGGCTTTTTGTATTGCCAAGTCCATATCGGAAGAAGCTGCATTTTTCGATGTCGCTAAGTCAGATTTATAGATAGGTAAAATCCGAGTATAATTTTCCGGCAGTTCTTCTATTTTGAATATTCCTGCTTTAAAACTCTCGTATCCGTTAAAATAAACATTAAATTTTGCAGTAGTATTGTGATATGCTCTGCGAACCGGTGTGTTTTTTTTTGTGGAACATGAATTTACAGTTATTATCATCGAACCGGTAATAATAACTGTAAGTAATATTATAATTTTGTTATTCATTTTAAGTCGCATTGCAATTTTTTTTTCTTGTATTTTGTTGTCAATAATGAGTTCGGTATAAAAAGACCCTTAGGGTTTGATTTAACAAAATTTAACTAATCCAAATACCTGATTTACAATCTGTTACTTAAAACCCTAAGGGTCTGATTTTGAAAAAACATACTTTTTAGACTGAACTCTTTAATAATAATTGAAAAGTTTAAGATGTCTTATTTATAGCCTTTCATACCGGTTTCAATCACGAAATTATCAATTTATATCCCTTTCCGTGTACATTGATAATTTGTATTTTGTTATCGTTTTTCAGATGTTTACGAAGTTTGGTAATATACACGTCCATGCTTCTTGCGTTGAAGTAGTTGTCATCTTTCCAGATTTCTCGCAAAGCGTAATTTCTTTCAAGAACATCGTTTTTATGATTACTCAGCATTCCGAGAAGTTCCGATTCTTTGGTTGTCAGTTTTGTTGTTTTGTCGCCATCTTTGAGCGTTTGTTTATTCAAATCGAAAACAAATTTTCCGAGATTAAAAACTGTTTTTTCCGCATGAGTTTTTCCGGCTCGTCTCATTACCGCATCAATTCGGAGAATTAATTCTTCCATATTGAAGGGTTTTGTGATATAATCGTCGGCACCGAGTTTGAAACCTTCAAAAACATCATCTTTGAGTGTTTTTGCCGTAAGAAAAATTATCGGCATTTTGTCGTTTATTTTTCTGATATCTTTAGCCAGCGTAAAACCGTCTTTTTTGGGCATCATCACATCAAGAATACAAATATCGTATTCTTTTTTGGCAAATCCGTTATATGCTTTTTCACCGTCGTCGTACAAATCGGCATCATAATCTTTTGCATTAAGATATTGTTCGAGTAAAGAACCCAAATTTATATCATCTTCGGCAAGTAATACTTTTAATTTTTCCATAATTGTATTTTTTAAAGACTTTTAATATATTTATAATTAGATAGTTTGTCTTCGATGGTTTTACGAACATAAAAATGTCATTTCAAATATTGTACCTTTACCTTGTTCGCTTTTCACTTTAATTATCCCTTTGTGTCTGTCGATAACTTTTTTTACATAATTAAGTCCGAGTCCAAAACCTTTTACATCGTGAATATTTCCTTTCGGGACTCTGTAAAATTTTTCGAATATTCGTTTTTGATGCTCTTTTGCGATACCGATACCGTTGTCCTGTATGGAAACGATTATTGTCCTATTAATATTTTTTGTTTTAATAATAATTTCCGGTTTTTTATCACAATATTTAATTGCATTGTCCAACAAATTAAATATTACGTTTGTAATGTGCATTTTGTCGGCATTTATTATTGAATTTTCGGCTTCGAGTTTTACTTCGATAATACCGGATAGATTTTTAATTTTCAGTTTTGTATTTAAAGCAGCATTTTCGATAATGTCATTAATATCTAATTCTACTAATTTCAGGTGCATTCCGTCCTTGTCGTATATTGAAGTTTGCAGTACCTTTTCCACCTGAAAGCCAAGCCTTTTACTCTCATCGTCGATGATTTTTGTGATATTTCCTATTTTTTTTGCATCTAAGCTGATACTACTGTCTTTGAGCATTTGTGATGCCAGCGATATTGTAGATATTGGAGTTTTAAGCTCGTGAGTCATATTACTGATAAAATCATTTTTTATTTCGGATAATTTTCTTTGTTTTGAAATTATATAAACCGTAAATAAAAACATTATACTGATAACAAGTGTCAATATAATTGAAGTAAAAGCCGGAGCAGGAATTTTACTGATTTGGGCAAACTTATCTTTTTTGAAATAAATTACAAGATAGCTCGGTGCCGAAATTATATCGTTCGGATACATTTGAATTTCATAAGTTTTTTTTACAAAATCAAGTGCAAAACCTGCCGAACTGAGCGTATAATCGTTTTGTTTGGTTCGCACGGCAAATTCGTATTTATTGTCAATTCCGTTCAGACTAAAAACATCATTAATATTTTTTTTCAATCCTTCGACACTTATTCTTTCTTCGATGTTTATTTCTTTGCGTATCAGTTTATTAATTATATTTTCGACAAAAATAGTTTTCTTATTGATTTTATTGATGATATTTGCTTTTATATCTTCACGGGAGTATTTTGTTATTTTATCTTTTATTTTTTTTTTTGAAGAATTTATTTGCCAGTAGTCCGAATCCTGTGCGATAACAAAAACGTCTGCTTTTTTGGTGCTGTCAAAACCGGTGCCGGTAAGCAGACTGTTGTTTATTATTTCATTTTTATCGGCAAGTTGAGTGCTGTCGGTACTGAAAGAAACGGTTTCGTTTGTAATCGTAACTACGGTTTCATGTTCTTCAATATTATTGACT
>JAOZMN010000645.1 GCA_029934265.1 Bacteroidales bacterium | reverse complement strand
ACTATACCGAAAGGAATTTTCATTCTTCCGGATTTTTGTACGTTAAGAAAATTTACAAAAATACCTTGTGCTGTTTCAGGACGCAAATAAATTGTTCCTGCATCATCGCTTACAGAACCGAGTTTTGTATCGAACATCAAATTAAATTGTCTGACATCTGTCCAGTTTTTACTTCCGGAAACGGGACAGGAAATTCCAAGTTCTTCTATTAATTTTTTCACGTCCGAAAGGTCATCGTTTTTGAGAGCTGTAACAAAACGACTGTTAATTTTGTCAATTTGAGCTTGTCGGTCGAGTACTCTTTGATTTGTTGCTCTGAATTCTTTTTCGTCAAAAGCATCTCCGAAGCGTTTTTTTGCTTTGGTAATATCTTTTTGATTTTTTTTATTGATTTTTTCGATAAAATCTTCAATTAATACATCTGCTCTGTATCTTTTTTTTGAATCTTTGTTGTCGATAAGCGGGTCGCTGAATGCTCCTACGTGCCCGGAGGCTTTCCAAACGGTGGGGTGCATAAATATTGCCGAGTCGATACCAACGATATTGTCATTGAGTTTTATCATGGCATCTTGCCAATATTTGACGATGTTTTTTTTAAGCTCTACGCCGTTTTGTCCGTAGTCATATACGGCTCTGAGACCGTCGTATATTTCGCTGGATTGAAATATAAAACCGTATTCTTTAGCGTGTCCGGTTATTTTTTTGAATGTATCTGATTGGTTTGCCATTTTTTTTTATTTTAAATTTTCGACAAATGTAAAAAAAAGACTGCAATTATGCAGTCTTTTTAATTTATGAACTTTTTTATCGTTATCAAAAATAACGATGAGGTTTATTTGATAATTAAATAAATCTTATGTAATACCTCCGACTTTTGTAAGGTCTTTTCTCGGATTCACTACCATTACCGGTAATTTATAGGTATTTGCAATTATTTTTTGTTCGTCTGCACCAAGTAAATAATCTTGGATACGAATATTTTTTGTAGTAGATATTAACAACATATCGAGTTTTTGCATTTCGGTATATTTAAGAACCTCTTCCGAAAGACTTTTTCCTTGTAATTTTACAACTTTATAAGGAATTTTTTTCTCGGCA
>JAOZMN010000644.1 GCA_029934265.1 Bacteroidales bacterium | reverse complement strand
CATAAGGCGGATTTATATAAACTACAAGTTTTTTTCTTTTTTGAGGATTGTTGATAATTTCTTGCAAAGCTTCCGGCAATTTTGAAAAATCATCGTTCAGAAAATCAAATTGAAAAACATGATTTTCCAAAAGATTAGCACCGTTTTTTATGCGGTCTTTCATCACGTCCACGTCTTGCCGGTCGAGTGTAGATGCCCAAATATTGTATTTATTTGTAAGTCCGGCAAGCAAATTTCCGGTACCGGCGGCACAATCCCAAATATAATATTCGTCTTGCCAATCTTCGCCAAGAACATCTGCAAGATATTTTTGCGAAAGTTCAACCCAAATACGAGGTGTAAAAAAACTTCCCTTTCGCTCTCTGACATCTTGCGGAACGAGTAAATCTCTTCTTTTTACGATATAATCCCAATATTCTTCTTTGGGCGGTCGTTCGTAAATATTCCAAAATTGTGTATGTGCTTTTTGATTATCGTTAAAAGTAGTAGTTTGAGAACTGAACATTCCCATATCACTGATTTTTCTGTCTAATTGATATTGGTCGTTTTTCAGAAGGACAAATAATTTTTCTTTTATGGTTTTGTTGTCTTTTGAAAGCAAATCGGCAAGATAAAAATCACCGTCGATAATACCGCTTTTTCTTGCAATATCCCAGTTTGCAATTATTGTCGGTTTTACGACTGACAGCCATTTATTATAAACAATCAAAAAATTATTCTTATCTATTTTTATTTTTGATAAATCGGCTTTGCCTTCAATAAAATTTAATTTTATAAATTTTTCAAGTTCTTTTTTATCGGTATCAAAATTAAAAAGTAAATAATCTTTGTCGATAATTGTTTTTACCTTTTCGGATACGATTTTAAATTCTTTGGTGTCGTGGTTTGAAGGTGTGATATTCCAATTAAAATCATTCAGATAAAAAATATCCTGAATACTGTTATAAGGAATAAATGCAATTTTTTCGGAATCGAAAGCTCCGAGAAATGCAGGAGGTAATTGCTTGTCGAAAGTTCGAGCTTTTCCGATAGTAAGTATTAGTTGAACTATGGATTTATAAATATCAGCTTCTCCTCTCTTTGCTTCCGCCCAAAATA
>JAOZMN010000643.1:293-1100 GCA_029934265.1 Bacteroidales bacterium | reverse complement strand
ATGAAGTATAAATTTAATATTTATCTATTTTTGTCATGTACTTAGATATTTCACTACAAGTGTACAGCATCAAATAAATTTAAAAAGCTAAATTATTTTATTATTTAACTAACTATTACAAATGAAAATCGCAATACTGAATAATGCCGCCAATTACTTGTATTTCAATATAAATTTTGCAAAGTATCTTGAGAAAAATAAAAATGATGTTGTATTTCCGGATACAGACAGATTTATTACAAAGGTATTGCAGAAATACGGTCTAAAAACAGAAACGTATAAAAAGGCAAACAAAATTACGGAATATTATAACAAAGAATCGGATATTATTCGTTATTTTAAAAGGCTTTATAATCTAAAATCAGACGAAAAACTTATAAAACTTAAGAATCAAGAGTATGCAAATGCTTATAACTACTTTAAAACAAATACGTTCGATTATGTACTAATTCTAAATGGGGCATTTAATGTTGAAACGGACGTATGCCGTAAGCTTGATATTAAAACTTTCTTTTTTGAACATTCATATTTCCGGAAAGCTATACAAATGGACGATAAAGGTGTAAATTCTAATTCGTCTTTTGCAAATTTGAATTACACTGAAATACTGAAATTTACTTATAAAACTAATAAATTTTCACCTTTGGAAGATTTTAATTTTATCGAAATTAAATACAAGATGTTTCAAAGATACTTTTACAGACTTTTAGACAACAGGTATAATTCTTTTTTCAATAAATTTATAAATCGAAAACAAAATCTGACAAAAGCGGCAAAACGTTTCAAATCGTTCGATACCGATAAAGT
>JAOZMN010000643.1:0-283 GCA_029934265.1 Bacteroidales bacterium | reverse complement strand
ATTTGAAAGAAGGAGAAAAATATATTTTTTTTCCTTTGCAAGTAAATTCAGATACTCAAATTGTCCTAAACAGCAAATATTCAAGTATGTATGAAGCAATAGAAGACATCTTACCTGTACTAAAAAAAACAGGTCTGAAAATTATCATAAAAGAACATCCTTTGGAAGTCGAGCCTGTGAATTATGCAAAATATGCCGATGGTAAACAAGTTTTCGTTGTGAAGAAAATTGATTTGAACAAATTTGTCGATAATTCGGAGTTTGTCGTAAATATTAATTCGAG
>JAOZMN010000301.1 GCA_029934265.1 Bacteroidales bacterium | reverse complement strand
AATCTAAATATTTAATTTACAGTTTGTTACTTAAAACCCTAAGGGTCTGATTTCGGAAAAATCTACTTTTTAGACTGAACTCATGGTTATTATGCAAACTTATTAAAAATACGGAAAAACTTATGTAAAAGTAGTTGCCTCGCCCAAAAGACGAGGTAATTTTAATAATTATAAAGTCAAGAATTAAACCAATTATTGAATAACAATTCTTTTTACGGAAATTTTATTTTTTGTATCTACTTTAATAAAATAAACACCTTTTGAAAGTTCCGAAGTACTTATTTTTTTATCTCCGTCCAAGTTTCCGGAAAGAATAATTTTACCGGTAATATTACTTATTTTGTAAGAAGCGTTAGCGTCTGCAATTACGTATATATAATCATTTGCAGGATTTGGATAAATATTGATATTTTCTTTATTGATATTGTTTACGCTCAATGCCGATTTTTCGATATGAAGAATAAATCTTTCTTTATTTTGTGTATCATTTTCATAATCGAAAGTATATTTTTCTCCTTTTTTCATTTCGATTGTTTTTCCTGTAAGTTTGTCTTCAAGATATACAAAACCGTATTGACTCAAATTAATATTATCAAAATTAATTTGATATTGTTTTCCTGTAATACAAACAAATCCGAGTTGAATTGTAACTGATTCTTTATCGGCTTTCATTGAATTTATGGCATATTTGATGTTTGAATTTACGGAATAAATTTGAGGAACTTCTTTTTTGCTTGTAAATCTTTTGTAAGCATCGTATTTACTTTCAAAATCGTTTGAAGCATCATCAATAAAGCGAAGTACGGTTTCGTCCGTATAATTATTTGCTTTTATGCTTATTTTAACAAAATCCGAAATATCACTTCCTGTTTTCTCCGCTGTTTTCTGACTTTTATGTAATCTTGTCGCATTTGGGATTTCGATATTTCCTACAGCATCTGCTTTTACAAAAAATCCTTGTCCGGGAGCAATATATTTAGAACCGCCGTTTACGGAAACAGGACCGGTTAAATTATAATACGCATAATTTTCCGTACCTCCATCGTAATAATATACAGTTTCGTCAAGAAAAGTTAAACCGAGTTGTTCCCAATCTAAGTAAGACGTATAAGGATTTCCGACCAAATTCCAACCATCGTAAAGTATGTAAGAATCTCCTTGCGGAGTATCTCCCGAATGTTCGGTATATGAAAGAGAAATATTAAAATTTGAAGAATTATAATTTAAGTTTCCTTGATAATTAATTGTTTCGTTGCCGATATAATACGCATATCCTTTCAAAACTTCCATATTTCCCGTTGTAATTTTTGTCCAACCAAGATTTACAGGAGCTGTTCCCCAATAATCATCGGCAGTTTCATCGTAATAATAAAAGGTGTGTCCTGCAAACATACTTATCGGAGTAATATCTACCGGAGAAGAAACATTTTTAAATTGTACGCCGGAACCGTTCAAATAATTTTCTACGGTTGCAGGTACGTTGTCGGAATTATGAATAAGCGTTGCAGTTCCGGTTGCATCTGATTTTAAAATTAAACCGCCGGTTCCGGCATTATTTGTTAATGTAGTTACGGTTAATTCGCCGTCGGGCAGTATCGTTAAACTTGCTCCGGAAGCTATTGTAATGCTGTTAGCTGTTGCTAATCCGGATAATTTAGGGTAAGCCGGACAGCCTGAGGGGATAGTTATATCGGCACCGGTAGTCGGTACGTTTGCCGGAGACCAATTTGCCGCCGTATTCCAATCGTTAGGAGTGCCGGCATCTGTACCGAGCCAAGTTTGAGTAAAAGCCGCAAAATAAAAAAATATTAGGCTTGCTGTCAGTAAAGTTTTCATTTTCATGTATTTAAGTTTAGATTATATTATTATTTCGGTCAGTTAAGCTGTTTTATAAACAAATTCAGATACCAAAACTATACTTTTTTTTTATAAATTCAAAAAAAACAGTTTAAAATTAAAATTTGTCTGTTTTTAAATTTTTGATACTTTATCTTTCCGTTTTAATGATACAGTCAGATAATAAGAATTTACATAAAATAACAAAACTGTAATTGTCAGGATATTTTTTATTATTACTTTCATAGTTAATAGATTAATAATAAGAATATTAGTGTACTTTTTATAGCATTGACGGATATTAAATTAACAAAAGGTTTAATTAATCTTTTGTTAATTTAAAATTTATTCTAAATTTGAACAACAAAGATACTCTAAAATTTTAAATAAATGAAACCCTCATGGAGGGCTTTTATATTCCTCCACAAAAAGAAATGAATCTAATTAACTAATTTTTAATTATTTAACCGAATTATATACAGATGAAAAATTTAATTTTTTTCATTTAATATTATCGGTTTGATAATGATATAACGAATTTGGTATTCAATTATTCCTTATTATGGAAGAAAAAAAATATTTTAACAGAGATATAAGTTGGTTGTCCTTTAATTACAGAGTTTTAGAACAAATTAAGGACGAAAATTTGCCGATATATGAGCGGATGAAATTCCTTGCAATATACGCATCAAATTTAGATGAATTTTACAGAGTAAGAGTGGCATCGTACAGAAGTTTATTAGATGTTTCGTTAAAAAACAGAAAAAAACTTCAATATTCACCGGAAGAAGTCCTTTTGTGCATAAAAAATGAAGTCGAAAAACAGCAATTTGAATACGAAAATATTTTTAACAATAAAATACGTCCCGAACTTGAAGAAAAAGGAGTAATGCTCTACAACGGGCAGGAACTTGAAGAAAAACACAATCTTTTTATTAAAGATTTTTTCATGAAAGAAGTACTGCCTTATTTACAGCCTGTTTTGCTTACTTACGGCGATGTGCTTACATTTTTACAAGATAATGTTATATATTTAAGTGTAAAAATGTTCAAAAAATCCAAAAAAGAAAATAGTGTCAAAAAAACTAATTATGCGGTAATCAAAATTCCGACCGGACATCTTTCCCGGTTTGTAAAATTACCGGACTTGGACGGTAAACATTTATATTTTTTTTTGGAAGATATTATAAGAGAGAATCTTAAAATTTTATTTCCCGGATACATTGTCGATTCTACTTACAGCATAAAAATTTCGAGAGATGCAGATTTAATGATAGAAGATGAATTTTCAGGAAATTTGCTCAATAAATTACGAAAAAGTCTCAGTCGGCGAAAAACAGGAACTCCTGCAAGATTTCTTCACGACAGAAGTATTCCTGCCGATTTAAAAGAAATTCTTACCGTTGCTTTTAATCTTTCAAAATCCGATTTTGTGGAAGCCGGAAGGTATCTGAATTTTAATGATTTTTTCGGATTTCCTAACCCTATAGGAGAAAAACATGAACTGAAACCTTTGACACAACTTGCTCACAGAGCTTTTGAAAATCACGATTCGATAATAAGAGCAATACGCAAACAAGATATAATGTTGTATTTTCCGTATCATACTTATGACTATGTTTTGCGTTTTTTCAACGAAGCTGCAACCGACCCGAAAGTTAAAGAAATACTTACAACTCAATATAGAAACGCAACTAATTCCGCAATAGTAAATGCTCTGATAACAGCGGCAAGAAACGGTAAAAAAGTTACTGTATTTGTAGAAGTTAAGGCTCGTTTTGATGAAGAAGCAAATATTAAATCGGTGGAAGAAATGCAAGCCGCAGGTATAAAAGTAATTTCGAGTATTCCCGGACTTAAAGTCCATGCAAAAGCTGCGTTAATAGTTAGAAAATCATCTTCAAAACAGTCGAAAAAACGAGAGTTCGCTTTTTTGAGTACCGGAAATTTTAACGAAAAAACAGCAAAACAATATTCCGATTTAGGTTTTTTTACTTCAAATTCGGAAATTATAGAAGATTTGCATAAACTTTTCGTTTATTTGGAAGACCCGCTCGGAAAATTCAAATACAAACATTTGTTAGTACCTCGTGTAAACCTTGTAGATGAGCTGAAAAGTAAAATAAATAATGAAATAAAAACAGA